>NZ_RZSV01000430.1:0-1923 GCF_004023205.1 Mesorhizobium sp. M1A.F.Ca.IN.020.03.2.1
ACAGGTCAAGGCACGCTTCGCTTGCAATCCGTGCCGCGCGCCACTACGTCAAAATAATCAAGCGAGGATTTGCCATGTCGACCGGAACGAACCGCATTCTCGATGAATTCGCCAAGCTGATGACCGATGCCGCGGGGGCAGCCCAAGGCGTCAGGCGCGAGATGGAGACGGCTTTCCGCAGCCAGGCCGAGCGCCTGCTCAACTCCATGGATGTGGTGAAACGCGAGGAGTTCGAGGCTGCGCGCGAGATGGCCGTCAAGGCAAGAGAAGACAACATCCAGCTTGCGGTGCGCGTCGAAGCGCTCGAGGCCAAGCTCGCCGAATTGACCGGGCAAGCCGCACCTGCGGCTGCGGCGAAGCCCAGATCAAAAAAATAATCATAAACTTTTCCACAAAGCACGATCCGAAAAATCGCTTTGCCGTGAATCGCTTACCGGCATTGCATGAATCTTTTTGACAGCGCCTTTCCACATGCGAATGACGCAGTGCGAAAAATTGGGCTGTTCACGCGACTCCCGATCAATAGACTGAATTTGTTGCATGATTCGAAGCAGGGTCATGCGCCGGGCGGTGGGGTCCGGTTGGGGTCTTTGCGTTTGGAAAGTCCTGGCCGTCCGAGTTCTAGACAAGATTGTTCGTTGTGCGTGCCCTCTCTCGCGGAGCGTGTGGCGGCGCTCTCAGAACGACAGGAAGCATTCATGGAACTCCTCGAACTCGAATTCTCCCGCGAAATCCACCCGGTGGACGTCATCGAGCAGGTGGCCCACAACAATGACTGGTCCTTCGAACGCGCCGGCGACGACGAGATCTCGATTTCGGTGACAGGCAGCTGGACCGACTATCATGTCTCCTTCTCCTGGATGGAAGATTTCGAGGCGCTGCACCTGGCCTGCGCGTTCGACATCAAGGTGCCGGAAACGCGCGCGCTCGAAGTGATGCGGCTCCTGTCGCTGATCAACGAACAGATGCTGTTTGGCCATTTCGACCTGTGGGAGCAGGAGGGCGCGATCATGTTCCGGCAATCGCTGCTGCTTGCCGGCGGGGTCGAGCCGTCGAGCCAGCAGGTCGAGGTGCTTCTGTCATCGGCGTTAGAGGCCTGCGAATGCTATTTCCAGGCCTTCCAATTCGTCGTCTGGTCGGGTACGTCGGCCAAGGACGCGCTGTCGAGCGTGCTCTTTGAAACCCATGGAAGCGCCTGAGCGAAGCCAATACCGCCGATGAGTTCCAGCAGCGAGCGCAAGCCCGAGATCAGCTTTGCCGATTTCGATCGTGTCGACATCCGTGCCGGCACGATCGTCGAGGCTGAGCCCTTTCCGGAGGCGCGCAAGCCGGCATTCAAGCTGAAGATCGATTTCGGCCCGGCGATCGGCGTGAAGAAGTCGTCGGCGCAGATCACCAAATATTATGCGCCGGAGACGCTGATCGGCCGACAGATCTTCGCTGTGGTCAATTTCCCGCCGCGTCAGATCGGCCCGTTCATGTCGGAAGTGCTGACGCTTGGTTTTCCGGACGAGGAGGGCGCCGTCGTGCTCGGCGCCATCGAGCGCAAAGTGCCGGACGGCGGGCGTCTATTCTAGAACTAGCCTGGGCCGGCCTGACGTCACCGCGTCCCGATCGGCGCGCTTGCGCGGTATCCCCAGCGCTTCGACCACGTCCAGGAACATCTCGGCGCATGCCTTCCAACTGTAGCGCAGGGCGCGCTGGCGCGCCTCCGCGCGGTCAATGTGAAGCGCCTTGAGCGCCGCCTCGCGCAAATCCTCGGACACGGCCCCGCCGACGCCGTCGCCGACGATGTCGATCGGTCCGGTCACCGGATAGGCGGCCACCGGCGTGCCGCTGGCCAGAGCCTCGATGATGACGTTGCCGAAGGTGTCGGTGCGGCTCGGAAAGACGAAGACGTCGGCCGAAGCGTAGATTTCCGCC
>NZ_RZSV01000431.1:0-1923 GCF_004023205.1 Mesorhizobium sp. M1A.F.Ca.IN.020.03.2.1
GTGCAAAACATGCACCGTGTCATCGCCCTAGCGATCCTAGTTCTGGCGGCTGTGTTCAGTTCCGCGAGGGCTGAAGTGCTGATCGGGGTCTCGTCTGCGATGACAGGGCGGCTTGCCTGGATCGGCGAGCAGGGGCAACGCGGCGCGGAGAGGGCGGTGGCCGACCTCAACGCGGCGGGTGGCGTGCTCGGCCAGAAGGTGAGGCTGATCTCGGTCGACGATTTCTGCGATCCCGAGCAGGCGGTCGCGGCCGCCCAGAAGCTGGTGGCCGACGGGGTGGTGCTCGTCGTCGGGCATTATTGCTCTGGAGCCTCGATCCCCGCATCAAAAGTGTATGAGGCGGCGGGCGTCGTGCAAATATCCCCAGGCTCGACCAATCCGCAGCTGACCGAACACGGCCGTGGCAATGTCTTCCGCACCATTGGCCGCGACGACGCGCAGGGTTTCATCGCCGGCAACTACCTTGCCGATCACTGGGGCGACAAGAAGATCGCAATCCTTCACGACAATTCGACCTATGGGAAGGGTCTCGCCGACGAGACCAGGAAGCAGCTGAACAAACGGGGCGTGACTGAAGCTTTTTACGACGCATACAGGCCTGGGAAGGACGACTATTCAGCCGAGGTCGCTGCGTTGCAATCCGCCGGCATTTCGGCCTTGTATGTGGGCGGGTATCATGCCGACGTTGCGCTGATCGCTCGCGCTGCAGGCGACCGGGACTACACGCTTCAGCTCATATCCGGAGATGCTTTGGCTACCGAGGAATTCGCCCTGATCGCAGGCTCAGCGGCGGAGGGGACCCTGTTCACCTTCCCGGCGGACCCGCGGCGAAATGCCGGCGCGGCCGCGATCGTGGAGCAGTTCCGTGCGGACAACTTCGAGCCCGCGGGCTATACGCTGTTGAGCTACTGCGCGGTGCAGGTCTGGGCCCAGGCGGTGGCGAAGGCAGGTTCGCTGGCGCCAAAGGCGGTCATAGCGGCACTGCGCGAACAGCAATTCGACACCGTCATTGGCAGGGTCGATTTCGACGCCAAGGGCGACCTCACGAGGCAGAGCTGGGTTTGGTACGTCTGGCGGGGCGGGGAGTACGTGCCGGTTGAATAGGGTGCGCCGAACGCCGGCGTGACGCTGAGACGTCTAGTCTGATGCAGACCAGTGTGGCTGGATTGTTCCGACTCCCCACGATGCTTGAACGCCTCGGCATACGCGGTCGGCTGTTGCTCGCCTTTTTCGGGATCAGCGGCCTTGCGGTGCTGGCTACCGCCGCGGCGCTTTATGCTTTCCTCGAAGTCGGCGACGTCGTCGACCGAATTACCAGGGATCGGGTGCCGTCGGCGCTGGCCTCCCTCCAGCTGTCGCGCCAGGCCGAACGGGTCGCCGCTGCCGCGCCATCGGTGCTGGCGGCGACAAGCAGGGCTCAGCACAGCAAGGTCTCGGCGGCCGTCGCGCTCGAGATGTCCCGCCTCGAGGCCCTGCGTACGGATCTCAGAGATGCTACGCTGGGCACAGTGCCTTTAGCTGAGATCGAGGAAGCTGCGGTTGTTTTGAGGCGCAACCTGAAGGAGCTCGACTCTCTTGTTGTCGCCCGCCTCGATGTGGTCGCCCGAAAGGAGGAGCTTCTGAACCGCCTCGCCGCGACGACGACCGGCAGCCAACGCCTTCTGGCCACCGGCATCGTGGTGATGGATTCCAGGCTCCCGCAATGGCGGGCGGTCGCGGCCGATACGTCGCTGTCGCCCGATCGACGCGCAGCGGCAATGGCCGACATGGTCCATGCGATTGCGGCTTACATCCCCCAGCAGAAGGCGCTGCTGGAGATCTCGGCAGTCAACGACGCGCTGGTGAAGGCCGCGACCGCGCCGACGCGAGGCGATCTGGCGTTGATCCTGTTTCCGCTGCACCGCTCGCTCGCCGCTCTGGAAA
>NZ_RZSV01000432.1:0-1920 GCF_004023205.1 Mesorhizobium sp. M1A.F.Ca.IN.020.03.2.1
GGTAGAAAGCAAGTACCCGGGAGACCGGAAAGACGCCTTCGCCCACGCCAACCAGCTTGGTCAAGCCTTGAACGTCAATATATGACGACATGGTTCGAGCCGACCGGCGCGGCCTATTTCTCGCACATCAACAAGCAGAGCATCGAGGCTGTCATTGCGGATGTGAAGGGCACGGAAGCGGCCACGACCATCCGTGCGGCTGGCAAGAAGGCCGAGGCCGTTGCCATTGCCGAGCGCATGGTTGCAAACACCGGCTGGCTTCCAGAGCCGGTCCGCATCCCTGCCGCTGACAACAGTATGGCACATGAGTTCCCCGAACCTGAATAGGCCGCTGGCTGGTCGCGCTTCTCTCCGGCGCGGCCAGCTCCCCCAATCCCTTTAGCGTCCGGCCAGGCATCGAGCCTGCCCGGGCGCTGGCGCTTTCGCTTCCAGTCCTGCCCCTTGTTCGATCTGCGCCGGAGGCGGATCGAACAGCTTCGCCCGACGGGCGAGGGGCGATGCCCCCTCGTCCCGACGCCGCCAGCACCGCCCCGGCGCGCAGGGTCGCGCAAAGGCGGCTAATCTGCCGGAACCGGAGCCACGCGCAGGCGCAGGCGCGCTAGCGCCGAGGCGAGCATGGCGAGGACCAACCCTTTGCGGGGGCCGAGCACTGGGGGCATCTCCCTTGCCCGTACTTCCTAAAAATCCTGGATAGCTTCACCATCGGCGTTATCGAGCATGCGGCTTAGCATCATCGGTGCGCCGAAGAGGCCGATGTCAATGAGCCTGTCACCCAAGCTGCATTTGAACACAACCGATATCGTTTCATCCGATTTGCGCTCGCCAAAACCTTTCTTCTTTTCCACTGGTCGGTCGATCCATGCGCCGGCGTACTTGATGGCTTTTCCGTATTTTTGTTCGGGGCATCCTTGAAAGGCGGGCAATCTTCTGGTGTGGTGTTCGGGTGGTAGAACACCTGCGTCACCTTTTCTCCGTAAGGCCATGCCGTGAACAAACGGTGATATGGTCGGCGTCTCTCGTGTATATGATTTCTTTGAGCGCCCTTTCGCCGTAAAGGCATCGATCTTTTTACGCCTGATAGCAAATTGCTCATCAAAGGTCGGGCCGCGCCGCTCCCTATATTTGACGAAGCCCTTGGCGGTTAGAGCCTCTGTTACAACCGCTGGCGTGTCCTCGATCTGGATTCCGAAAATGCCGAATGTCACGTCTTGCGCGAATGCGGGACCAGTCAGCAAAGGCAGGACGACACCATAGAATGCTCTCACGCTTATAAAAACGTCTCCTTCCTTCACAACTGTTTATTCAAGAAAGCACTTGTGGACCCTGAAATGACGCCTTCATTGGCACCATTCATGCGGGTCATGATAGCCACCGGCATAAGGGCGACCGTAGCCGCTTTCGACCATCAGGGACGCAATGTCGTCACCCTTATGGGTGCGGATGTTGACGAGGACGCGCCCATAGCGATCGCGCCCTTGCGGATAGTACGACAGGCGGGGAATCTGCATAAGCTCGCGCAAGCGCGCAGTTGCGGCGTCGGCGAGATGCCGTTCCTTGCCGCATCGCGCGCCGTCGCCGGCCTCTGGCGTGTTCACGGCGGCCAGCCGGTACTTGATCCCGTCCTTCCAGAAGGTATCGCCGTCAACAATGCAAGTGACGCGCTTGCCGCGACCGCAGATCGGCCATGACGTTTCGGCGCTCGCCGCTGGCATGATGACAGGGAGGGCGGGTAGAAGGGCAGCACCCAACAGCAGGCGCGGAAAAATCATTCGGCACATCCTCTCGGATTGATTTCACTTTATGCAGCAGAATGGAAACAATTTCGATCTGCTTGCGCAAGATGTTTTTTCGGAGCTCGGCGGCCCTGCCGAAGGCGGGCGGCGCTGTCGCGCAGCCCTTCTCCGCGTCAGTCCCGGGAGA
>NZ_RZSV01000433.1:0-1918 GCF_004023205.1 Mesorhizobium sp. M1A.F.Ca.IN.020.03.2.1
GCCTTGACCCCGCCAAAACCCTGCCGCATGGTCCGCGCCCGATAGACGACCGCAACCGGAGCGACCCAGTTTGAGCGAATATTTCCTGCTGCCGCTGGCCTCCCTGCCCTTCCCCAATATCGACCCGGTTATCGTCCATATCGGGCCGCTGGCGGTGCATTGGTATGGCGTCGGCTACATCGTCGGCATTCTGTTCGCCTGGTGGTACGCCAAGCGCCTGGTCAGCAATGCCAGCCTTTGGCCGGACGGCAAGCTGCCGATGAAGCCCGAGGATCTTGACGATTTCATCGTCTGGGCGGCGATCGGCGTGGTGCTCGGCGGGCGCACCGGCTATGTCCTCTTCTACGACCTTCCACGCTATATCGCGCATCCGCTCGACACCTTGGCGGTCTGGCAGGGCGGCATGTCGTTCCATGGCGGACTGCTCGGCGTGATCCTCGCCATGACCCTCTTTTCGCTCAAGCGCGGCATTCATACCTGGACGCTGTTTGACGTCGTCTCGGCCGGCGTGCCGGTCGGCCTTGGGCTGGTGCGTGTGGCCAATTTCATCAATTCGGAGCTCTGGGGCCGTCCGTCGGACGTGCCCTGGGCGATCGAATTCCCCAATGGCGGCCCATTCACCCGGCATCCCAGCCAGCTCTACGAGGCGCTGCTGGAAGGTCTTGTGCTCTTCCTGGTGCTGCGCTTTCTCACCCACTCGCGGCTGAAGCTGAAGACACCGCGCTTCGTCGGCGGCGCCTTCATCTGCGGCTACGGCCTGTCTCGCATCTTCGTCGAGTTCTTCCGCGAGCCTGACCAGCAGCTCGGTTATCTGCTCGGCACCAACTGGCTGACCATGGGCATGGTCCTGTCCTCGCCGATGGTGCTCGCCGGCATCTGGGCCATGGCCACCGCAAAGCCGACGACGCAGACGCAGCCGGCATGACCAGGCTGAAGGAGCGCATCATCGGCCTGATCGGCGCGGTGGGGCCGATCCCGGTCAGCGAATACATGGCGCTCTGCCTGTTCGACCCTGAGGACGGCTATTATACGACGCGCGAGCCCTTCGGCGCCGCCGGCGACTTCGTCACCGCGCCGGAGATCAGCCAGATGTTCGGCGAGCTTGTCGCCGTCTGGCTCTACCAGGCCTGGCAAGGCGGCGGGCGTCCGCTGCCAGCCACCTTCGCCGAAATCGGCCCCGGTCGCGGCACGCTGATGAAGGACATGCTGCGCACCTGGTCCCGCCTCGATCCGGCGCTTGCCGCCAAGGCTTCCTTCGCCATGATCGAGACCAGTCCGCGCCTGGCCGAAATCCAGAAAGAGACGCTCGCCGGCCAGAGCCCCGCCCTGAGCTGGCACCAAACCATCGACACGCTGCCGCAGCAGCCGCTCTTCATCGTCGGCAATGAACTCTTCGACGCCGTGCCGATCCGCCAGTTCGTCTATGTCGGCGCCGGCTGGCGCGAGCGCATGGTCGGGCTCGACGAACAAGACAATCTTCATTTCTTCGCCGGCGCGGGTTCCGTCGACCCGGCGCTGCTGCCGGCCGGCGCGGCCGATGCTCTGCAAGGCGCCATCGTCGAGGTGGCGCCGGCCCGCGCCGCGCTGATGGCAGCGATTGCCGAGCGTATCGCCGGCCATGGCGGCGCCGGGCTGTTCATCGACTACGGCCATCTTGAGCCGGGCTTCGGCGACACATTGCAGGCTGTGCGCAGGCACGATCACGAAGACGTGCTGGCCAATCCCGGCGGGGCCGATCTTACCGCTCACGTCGATTTCGCCGCGTTGGCTGCAGCCGTCCGGGAGCACGGCCTCCAGGCGGAACTGACCACGCAGAGCGAATTCCTGCTCGGCATGGGCTTGCTCGAGCGCGCCGGCGCGCTGGGCGCCCTGGCCGATGATGTCGCGCGTCAGGCGATTTCCGAGGCGGTCAAGCGCC
>NZ_RZSV01000434.1:0-1912 GCF_004023205.1 Mesorhizobium sp. M1A.F.Ca.IN.020.03.2.1
GGTTTCAACGACGCGCATCGCCTCGATGGTGGCCAGCCTGTCCTTGGTCTGGCCAACGAATTCCGGCTCTCGGATGAATACCGACAGCATACCGGCGGCCGAGATCATGACGTCCTCGGTCGTGACGATCGAGGCGCGCTTGTTGCCGATGAGATCGGCATATGCGCGAAGCCCGCGCGTCAGCACGTTGCGGAAGCCCGCCTCATGCGTGCCGCCCTCGGGAGTGGGAATCGTATTGCAGTAGGAGTTGAGGAAGCCGTCGCCGCCGAACCAGGTCACCGCCCATTCCAGCGAGCCGTGGCCGCCCTGCTTGTCGCTTTTGCCCGCGAAGACTTCGCGCGTGACCTGGAATTCGTCGCCGACGGTGGCCTTGAGGTAGTCTTTGAGGCCGCCCGGGAAATGGAACTCGGCTTTGGCCGGAGTTTGATCCTTTTCCTTGATCAGCGAGGGATCGCAGGTCCAGCGGATCTCGACGCCGCCGAACAGATAGGCCTTCGAGCGCGTCATGCGGTAGAGCCGGGCCGGCTCGAAGGCGGCGCCCTTGCCGAAGATCTGCTCGTCGGGATGGAAGCGGGTCCTGGTGCCGCGGCGGTTGTGCACCTCGCCGAGGTGCTCCAGCCCGCTCACCGGAACGCCGCGCGAGAAGCGCTGGCGATAGAGCTGGCGCCCGCGCGCGACCTCGACCTCGAGGTGGTCGGACAGCGCGTTGACGACGGATACGCCGACGCCGTGCAGACCGCCGGAGGTCTCGTAGACCTTGGAGTCGAACTTGCCGCCCGAATGCAGCGTCGTCATGATGACTTCGAGCGCCGGCTTCTTGAACTTCGGATGCGGATCGATCGGAATGCCGCGGCCATTGTCGGTGACGGTAAGAAATCCGTCCGCCGAAAGCTCGACGTCGATGAAGGTGGCGTGGCCGGCCACCGCCTCGTCCATCGAATTGTCGATGACCTCGGCGAAGAGGTGATGCATCGCCTTGTCGTCGGTGCCGCCGATATACATGCCTGGGCGGCGGCGCACCGGCTCCAGCCCCTCAAGCACCTCGATGTCGGCGGCGCTGTAGCTCTCGCTGCCGTCGCGGGCGGCGGCCGAGCGCTTTGCGGCCTGCACCAGCGGATCGGCCGGCCGCGAGGACGCGCGTACTTGCTGGGGCTGCTTTTCCGGGTTGCCGAAAAGATCGCTGGTGTCGTCCATGCTAGCCATTAAGTCCGGTACTGCGAATCACTCCTCGATACTGCCACGCTTTTGGCGGGCGAACGAGTTCCTGTTCCGTTCAGGGATCAAACTGTCTCTTATTCCAAAACCATTCGATAACCAAGCCGCTGGAAATAGGGCGGGCTCCACCCTTCGGATTCCTGATTCTTTAACATTAACGCCTAGCGTGAGCCTCAACGACAAAAGACCACGGGGCGTCAGGGGTTTCGTTGTGAAGGGCAGGGCCATAACCATGATCGGCATCGCAGCCGTTTTCGGCGCGATCTCGATCTTTGCCGCGGACTTCTGGGTCAAAAGCCAGGCGAGGGCCCAGTCCGAGCAGAAGACGGCATCGATCGTGGTGCCGCACGAGGCCAAAGTCGAATTCAAGACCATCGTCGTGGCGAATGCGCCGCTGCGCTACGGCATGCAGCTCGACCGGTCGCAACTCACCGAAATTCCGTGGCCGCAGGATTCTCTGCCGCAAGGCGCCTTCCCGACCGTCGACAAGCTGCTGGCCGAAGGCAGCCGCGTCGTGCTGTCGCCGATCGAGGTCAACGAGCCGGTGCTGCTCGCCAAGCTGTCGGGACCGAATGGCCGCGCCACACTTTCCAACATGCTGTCGCCGGGCATGCGGGCCGTCACCATCCGCACCGACGAGATCGCCGGCGTCGGCGGCTTCATCACGCCGGGCGACCGGGTCGACGTCGTGCTGACG
>NZ_RZSV01000435.1:0-1889 GCF_004023205.1 Mesorhizobium sp. M1A.F.Ca.IN.020.03.2.1
AAACCATAACACATGTCGCCGGCTTCGGTTGCATTGGAGCCGGTGGCGAATTGTTTTTTCATGGTCTCCGCGCGAAATCAAAGGCGGAGCATTGCTGCTCCGCCCGTTGCCACCTGGTTTCCGTGAAACGATGAACCGCACTGTCTTTTTGTTTTGACGCAATTCCAGCGGAAACCGCTTCAACGTTTCTGCAATTGCTGGCCGTGCAGGCCGTCACTTCATGATCTTGACAGCCTCGGCAATCTTGTTCTTGCCGCTCATATCCCAGGAAACGCGAACCTTCTCGCCCGGCTTTATGCCCGGATCCTTGAAGGCCTTGGACAGCGTGAAGGTCGATCCGTTGTCCAGAACAAGGCTCATGGCCGTTCCATCAAAGCTCTTCACTGTTCCCGTGGTGTGCTTGACCGCGGCGAACGCGGCGCCACCGGAGGCGAGAAAGGCGGCGGTTGCCGCCGTCACAATAAGCTTGCGCATAGGATGTTCTCCTGGGATGCGGGCACCATTGGGAAGGCACTCCGCTCGATCAGGGCCGTCCGGACGCGTCGGGTCGCGGCTCGTAGCAGTGACGAGCCGCCGGCGCTTCCCGACCCGGCACGTTAAATAGATCAATTTTTTCAAAAGGATATTAGACGAAAAAGAAATCGCCCCTGCCACATTGCCGGTCAAAATTCGGCGAATGGGACAGCAATGCGGCTGGCCTTCCGCTCACCGGATTTTTACGGCCACTTTACCTCGGGCGGCAGGCTGGAGAGGATCGAGGCGACATTGCCGCCGGTTTTCAGGCCGAAGATGGTGCCGCGATCGTGAAGCAAATTGAATTCGACGTAACGGCCGCGCCGGACGAGCTGTTCCTCGCGGTCGCCGTCGGTCCAGTTCTGGTTGAAATTGCCCCGCACCAGATGGGAATAGACGACGAGGAAAGAGCGGCCGACATCCTGGACGAAATTGAAATCGGCGTCCCAGCCGCCCTTGCCCTCATCGGAATGCAGCCAGTCGAAAAAGATGCCGCCGATTCCTCGCGCCTCGTTGCGATGCGGCAGGAAGAAGTACTCGTCGCACCACGCCTTGAATTTCGGATAGTCGGCCACCCCGGCGTTCTTCTCGCAGGCGAACTGCATGGTGCGGTGGAAGGCGATCGTGTCGGGATCGTCCTGGGTACGGCGGCGGTCGAGCACCGGCGTCAGGTCGGCGCCGCCGCCAAACCAGTGGCGGGTGGTCACGACCATGCGTGTGTTCATATGCACGGCCGGAACGTTGGGGTTCCAGGGGTGCGCGATCAGCGAAACGCCGCTCGCCCAGAAGCGCGGATCCTCGTCGGCGCCCGGAATCTGCTTACGGAATTCGGGAGAGAATTCGCCGTGGACGGTCGAGGTATGCACGCCGACCTTCTCGAAGACGCGGCCGCGCATCATCGACATGGTGCCGCCGCCACCTTTGCCGTAGTCGCGCTCCCACGGCGTCTGCTCGAAATGCCCGGGCGACCATGCCGATTGCGGTCCAGTGAGTTCCTGCTCGATCTGCTCGAAGGCGGCGCAGATGCGCTCGCGCAGCGCTTCGAACCAGAGGCGGGCCTTCATCTTCTTCTGCTCGATGTCGTCAGGCAGGCCCACCGCAATGTCGGGTCGTTCCAATTCCGTCTCCAGTCCAGGCTGCTTGCCCGACAAATGACTCGTTTTTTCTGCGCGCGATCCCTAATCTCTTAAGGGCAAGGGTCAAGTCCTGTCTGACCAAGGTGCAAGGAGTTTGCTCGTGCGCACCCCGGCAAGACCGCCGCTGGATGGCTTGAAGAAGAGGCTGGAGCGCTCACGGGCCGAGCGCGAAAGAGAGCCGCGCGACGGATTTTTGCGCGAAACTTTCGTGCTGCCGCGGCCGGCCGCGCGCCTCAAGGC
>NZ_RZSV01000436.1:0-1883 GCF_004023205.1 Mesorhizobium sp. M1A.F.Ca.IN.020.03.2.1
GACCGGAGCAACCGGCGCCACAGGTGCCACCGGCGCTACGGGTGATACCGGAGCAACCGGCTCGACCGGTGCGACCGGCGCCACAGGTGCGACCGGAGCCACGGGTGCGACTGGCGCCACAGGCGCGACCGGCGCCACGGGCGATACCGGAGCAACCGGAGCAACCGGCTCGACCGGTGCGACCGGAGCAACCGGCGCCACAGGTGCGACCGGCGCCACCGGCGATACCGGAGCAACGGGCGCGACCGGCGCCACAGGTGCCACCGGCGCTACGGGTGATACCGGAGCAACGGGCTCGACTGGAGCAACCGGCGCCACCGGCTCGACTGGCGCGACCGGAGCAACCGGCGCCACAGGTGCCACCGGCGCCACGGGCGATACTGGAGCAACGGGTGCGACCGGAGCAACCGGCGCCACAGGTGCCACCGGCGCCACCGGCGATACCGGAGCAACCGGCGCTACGGGTGCCACCGGCGCCACCGGCGCAACAGGTGCAACTGGCGCTACGGGCGATACCGGCTCGACCGGAGCAACCGGCGCCACAGGTGCGACCGGCGCCACCGGCGATACCGGAGCAACGGGCGCCACCGGCGCCACAGGTGCGACCGGCGCCACCGGTGATACCGGAGCAACCGGCTCGACCGGTGCGACCGGAGCAACAGGTGCGACTGGCGCTACCGGCGATACCGGAGCAACGGGAGCAACCGGAGCAACAGGTGCCACCGGCGCCACGGGCGATACCGGAGCAACGGGTGCGACCGGAGCAACCGGCGCCACAGGTGCGACCGGCGCCACCGGTGATACCGGAGCAACGGGTGCAACAGGTGCGACCGGCGCTACGGGTGCAACGGGTGCGACCGGCTCGACAGGCGCAACCGGCGCGACTGGAGCTACTGGAGCTACCGGGGCGACTGGAGCAACCGGCGCCACAGGTGCGACCGGCGCTACGGGTGCAACGGGTGCGACCGGCTCGACTGGAGCAACGGGTGCGACAGGCGCAACCGGCGCTACGGGTGATACCGGAGCAACGGGCTCGACAGGTGCGACCGGAGCAACAGGTGCGACCGGCGCCACCGGCGGTACCGGAGCAACGGGCTCGACGGGTGCGACCGGAGCAACCGGCGCCACAGGCGCGACCGGCGCTACCGGCGATACCGGAGCAACGGGCTCGACGGGTGCAACAGGTGCGACCGGCGCTACGGGTGCAACGGGTGATACCGGAGCAACGGGTTCGACCGGGGCCACTGGGGCGACTGGAGCAACCGGCGCCACTGGTGCTACGGGCGATACCGGCTCGACCGGAGCGACCGGCGCTACCGGTGCGACCGGAGCCACAGGTGCCACGGGCTCGACGGGTGCGACCGGAGCCACCGGCTCGACTGGAGCAACGGGTGCGACAGGTGCGACCGGCGCCACGGGTGCCACCGGCTCGACTGGGGCGACCGGCGCTACCGGAGCTACAGGTGCGACCGGCGCCACGGGTGCCACTGGCGCTACCGGCTCAACTGGAGCAACGGGCGCGACCGGAGCGACCGGCGCGACCGGAGCCACAGGTGCCACGGGCTCGACGGGTGCGACCGGAGCCACCGGCTCGACCGGAGCAACGGGTGCGACAGGTGCGACCGGCGCTACGGGTGCCACGGGCTCGACCGGAGCAACGGGTGCGACTGGAGCAACGGGTGCGACAGGTGCGACCGGCGCCACGGGTGCGACTGGAGCTACCGGAGCTACTGGCTCGACAGGTGCGACCGGCGCCACCGGTGCGACTGGAGCTACCGGAGCTACTGGCTCGACAGGTGCGACCGGCGCCACCGGTGCGACTGGAGCTACCGGAGCTACCGGCTCGACCGGTGCAACCGGAGCAACCGGTGCGACGGGAGCAA
>NZ_RZSV01000437.1:0-1878 GCF_004023205.1 Mesorhizobium sp. M1A.F.Ca.IN.020.03.2.1
GCGCAGGTGCTGGTGATGGTTCTGCTGCCCTTCGTCGCCTATCTCATTGCCGAGCATGTCGGCGCTTCCGGGATTCTGGCCGCGGTCACCGCCGGCCTGGTTACGGGCACCTCCGGCATTTTCCGCCATCTCTCGGTCTCGGCGCGGATTCAGGCGATGTCGCTATGGTCGATGCTGACCTTCGTCTTCAACGGCGCTCTCTTCATCCTGCTCGGCCTGCAGCTTCCTGACATCATTCGCAGGGTCCCGCCGGAGCTCACCAGCCGGCACTGGCTGTTCGAGCCGGTGCTGACCGTGCTCATTTTGACGCTCTGCGTGATCGGCCTGCGCTTCCTCTGGATCTGGATCGGCGACATGGCATCGATGATCGCCGCGCGGCTCGGCAAGCGCAAGGCAGAGCCCTTTGGTTTCCGCGTCAGGCTTGCCGGATCGGTGGCCGGCGTGCGCGGCGCGATCACGCTTGCCGGCATCCTGTCGCTGCCGCTCGCGCTGCAGGATGGCTCGCCCTTTCCAGCGCGAGACGTGGTGATCTTCCTCGCCGCCGGCGTCATCATCTGCTCGCTGGTCATCGCCAGCCTTGCTTTGCCGAGGATCGCCCGCGGGCTGGTCGAGCCAGGCGAGGATCCGGGTGCGGCCGAGGAGCGGCGGGCGCGTGCGGGCGCTGCCAAGGCCGCCATCGCCAAGATCGAGAGCCTCGCCAGCGAGGGCGGCGAAGGCGAGGCGGCCGAGGCCCGGCTCGCGGTCGCCGACAGCATCGTTGCCGGCTACCGGCGCCGCATCGCGGCTTCCGACGAGGCCGAAGAGGCGCGCGCCGAGGCGCGCGAATCCGGGCGGCTGGAGCTTGAGCTCAGGCACGCCGGCATAGAGGCGGAGCGCGCCGCCGTGCGCGCCATGTTCCGCACCCGCCAGATCAACGACCACACGATGCGGGCGCTGCTTTCCGAGATCACTTTGACAGAAGCGCTGCTCAAAAGCCGGCGCGACCGGAAATAGTGTTCAGCCGATTTGCTTGGCGCAATCCGGCCAGCAAATTTCGCGCCGCAAACGTGGCGGGCTCCAAACAACTGTGTTAATGGCGCGGCGACCTCGCAGACCTCCGGCCCCAAGGGAAAGCAAGCCATGTCAAATGCCGCGGCAGCCGCCAACAAATTCGAATCCTTCTTCGAGACCACGCTTGCCGACGCCGATCCGGAAATTTTCGGCGCCATCCGCAACGAGCTTGGCCGCCAGCGCCATGAGATCGAACTGATCGCCTCGGAAAACATCGTGTCCCGCGCCGTGCTCGAGGCGCAGGGGTCGATCATGACCAACAAATATGCCGAGGGTTATCCGGGCAAGCGCTATTACGGCGGCTGCCAGTTCGTCGACGTGGCCGAGGAACTGGCCATCGAGCGCGCCAAGAAGCTTTTCGGCTGCAACTTCGCCAATGTCCAGCCGAACTCGGGCAGCCAGATGAACCAGGCCGTCTTCCTGGCGCTTCTGCAGCCCGGCGACACGTTCATGGGCCTCGATTTGAACTCCGGCGGCCATCTCACGCATGGCTCGCCGGTCAACATGAGCGGCAAATGGTTCAAGGTCGCTTCCTACGGGGTGCGCAAGGACGACCACCTGCTCGACATGGACGCGATCGAGAAGACCGCGCATGAGACGAAGCCGAAGCTGATCCTGGCCGGCGGCACGGCCTATTCGCGCATCTGGGACTGGAAGCGTTTCCGCGAGATTGCCGATTCGATCGGCGCCTATCTGATGGTCGACATGGCGCATATCGCCGGGCTAGTCGCCGGCGGTATGCACCCGTCGCCGCTGCCTTATGCGCATGTCGTGACCACGACGACGCACAAGTCGCTGCGCGGGCCCCGCGGCGGCATGATCCTGTGC
>NZ_RZSV01000438.1:0-1849 GCF_004023205.1 Mesorhizobium sp. M1A.F.Ca.IN.020.03.2.1
GGCAGGGATGGCCGGAAAAGATGTTCCGGCTCTCCTTCGGCAGCAGGCATTGCGCCAGTTTCGCCTTAACTCCCGTAGCGGTCGCGATCGGTGTGCAGACCGTGCCGGCTCCGCATTGCCAGCTGTTGCCGAAGCGGGCGGCGTCTTCCGGCACCAGGCACGGCATGGTGGGCTCGGCCGGCGTATAGGCGATCTCGCCGGTGTCTTTCCACGCGGCGGGTGGTGCGAAGGACAACGGGCGAAACCCGTTCGCTTCTCTGCCTTCCACAGTCTCCTGCAGCCACGCCTCGCGGCGCGGAATCTCGGCATGGAGATGCGGCGAGATGCCGACTTCGATGCGGTTGAGCGGCGAAGTCGCGCTATCGTCGAGGCCGATGAAATGGATTCCTGCGGTCGAGCCCGCCTGATGGCAGCCATGGCAGGCGCCGTTGTCGAGCCGCTCGATCAGGGCTTCAGCCGTGCGCGCCAATGTCAGTTTCGAATAGTCGACCCCGGCAAGCGCCTCCGGTTCGAACAGTGGCGTGAATGGATGATTGGCCTGCCTGGCACTGCCGAAGGTCGACCAGGAGATGACCTTCTTCGCTAGGAATTCATCCGGGATTTCGTAAACGCCGAGATCGATTGCACCGGCATTGGCGCGGACATAGTCCGTAAGCCTCGCCTTCAACCGCGCGTCTTGCGCAAGGCGGATGGTGTCCGGCGTATTTTCGAGCGGTTTCTGGCTGATTGTGGTGCCGTCGATACCGAAGATGCGCATGAGATAGGCGGCCTGACCGCCAAATTCGGTCTCCTGGCCGGAAGGAAAGCGCACCACCTGAGCGTTGAGTTCGAGCTGCTTGAAGGAGAGGCTCGCTTTATCCAGCGGTCCGCCGGACAGCCACCCGGCATCCGCCGCTTCGTCGATCTGCGGCGTCCAGCGCCCGGCGACGCCGGTACAGCCGCCGTCGGCGTCGGGAGCTGCGCGGTAGATGGCACTGAAATTGAATGGCAGCCTCGAGGCCAACACCTTGCCGTTCTTCCTGAAACTATAGGCAAGGCGGTAGATGAAGCGCACCTCGCCGCAGCCCGCTTCCCCACCGAGCTTTGCGAAGTCACGCCGGTCGAGCCGGTTGACGACGCCGACCAGCCGGAAACGCGCCGCGTCGGTCTTCAGCCAGCGCATGTCGATGATGCGGCCGACATTGCCGTCGGTCACCTCATAGAGCGGCCGGCCGCCTGCTTTCAGGTCGGCGCGCAGTGCTGCGACATCGGCCGCTACGGTGTCGACGATGGCGTGGTAGGCCGACGCCGCGTCATAGAGCGTTTTCAGATCATCCTTGCCGCTGATGCCAAAAATACCGGCGAATCCGAAGCCATCGGCGTCGAGCTTGGCGAGCACCTGCGGATCGTCCACGACCGTGACCGGACGACCGGCAGCATCAGCCGCCCGCACGCCAAGAACAGCGATGGCAGCGACCGCGACAAGGATCGCCAGCCTCATCATCGGGCAGCCATCCCATTCTCGACCAACGCGTGCAGCACAGGCACCATCGCCAAAGGCAAATCCTCGGCGATCAGGCCGGGTCCGAACCGGCTGCCGGCTTCGGCGTGTATCCAGACAGCCGCGCAGGCCGCTTCGAACGCCGGCATGCCTTGTGCCAGGAGCCCGGCGATGATGCCCGCCAGCACGTCGCCCGAACCCGCGGTGGCAAGCCACGGCACGCCATTGCCGTTGATCGCGGCGCGGCCGTCTGGTGCTGCGATCACCGTGTCGGCGCCTTTGTAGACGATGACGGCGTTGGCTCGCGCCGCCGCCGCGCGGGCCTTGCCGAGTTTGGAAAGAGCCTTGTCGCCCGCGACCTTGGGCAAC
>NZ_RZSV01000439.1:0-1841 GCF_004023205.1 Mesorhizobium sp. M1A.F.Ca.IN.020.03.2.1
GCCTGGGGAAGGGCGGATGCCAGTTGCGCATCGGTCATCGACCCGAATGCGAACTGCGCGCCCTCCTTGGAACGATAGAGATAGAAGGGAACGCCCGGTGCGCCGTTTGCTCGCATCCAGAGCACATTCCGGCGCAGACCCTCGGTGACACGCGGATCGAAATCCTTCGGATTGACTTTCGGGGCCGGCTTGCCGGATCCGATGATCGATCGGGATTGCTCGAGGAGCGTTGTCGCAATGTCGTCCTGGTGCATGATCGAAGCGGCAATGTCGAAAGCCTCGGCCGAAAGGATCGGGGTTAGGATCACGCGCAGATCGATGCTGTCATCCTTGATGCGGGGCGTGAGATGGTCGAAAGACCAGGCGCAATGCGGGCATGTCGGATCGACGAAGACATAGACAAGCGGTGAACCGGGCTTCGGCGTGTTGACCGGAAACCACATCGAAAAATCTTGGGCCTGCTGAATAAGCTGCTCGACGTTCGATGCTTTCGGAACATCGGTCACGTTTTGCGATCCGACCGAAGCAAGCTGCTGCGGCTGCGCCGCCGTCGCTTGTTGTGCCGGCTGGACCGGTTGTGCCTGCTGGACAGGCTGTTGAGTGGTCGCCGGCCGGGCCTGGCGGGTGGACGCGGCCAGCGGACTGATCGCCACGGTCGGGTTGGGCTGCACGGGAAGCTTGGGCGGTTCAGTCGTATTGGCGGCCGCTTGCGGGGAGGGCTGCTGCGTTGGTTGGCGGGAAGCAGCCGCCGGCGCGGGATCGAAAGGTGATGCCTCCGGGTTTACCGTCGGCTTTGTCGCCAGCAGTGCGGCCGAGATGTCTTCCCCTGACGGGCCGATAATCCGACCGTAAATCGTAAGCCCGTCAGGTGTGGTCAGCGCGACCTGTTGGCCGCCATCGGGCGTTGGGACGGCCCATGCGTTCATGCCAGCGATCTGCATGAGCGGACGAACCTTCGAAGCATCCTTGAAAAGCACCTGATTGGTGTAGGGCGACGAGGTAACGGTGCAGCCCACGAAACCTTGCTGCCACAGATTCAGCTCGGCCTTGGCCGCAATGACCGTGGCGAAAATGGCGCATGACGCCAGGAGGATTTTGCGGGCATACATTCGCGCTTTCCTTTTGCTGTATGTTGCAATTTGGCCTGAATATGCCATAAGGAATCTCATTGTCACCCCCCGATGCTCTCAATCGCTGATTGATTCTCGCATCTGTTGCCAAACGTGCACCAAGAAGAAAACTCATGGGCATTTACGGGTCTGAACGCCGAATTAAACATTTTTCCACCGAAGATAGCGGATTGGGAATGGTTATCAGAGTAATCGCCGTCGGCGCGGCTTTCGCTCTTGTGGGCGGAGCGATGTATTATACCAAAGCAAATGCCTCTATCGAAAAAGCACATCATAACGATGCTGGTGACGCTTCCACGAAACAATTGCAACGCGAACTTGGTGCATTACGAAAAGAGCTCTACAATTTGCGCGCGGACAACGCCTCGTTGCGCTCCGAAGTCACAACGCTCACATCGCAAAATGGTGTCGTTGACATGATTATCGGTCATCTGCGTGAGCTGAAAGCGCAGGACCAGGCGATCCTCGGCATGATCCAACCGGCTTCGGATAGCTACGCACACGAACAGGATGAATCCGGCCCGGAGATGCCAGAAGGCGGGCTCCAGGGGACCGCCAGACACCAGATCGTCACCCCGAAAGAGAAGGCTCCACCGCTGCCTACGCCCCGCCCCGATAAGGTGGCGGAGGCGGGCGGAGACAAGGACGCCAAACAAGCCAAGGATGCGGCCAAGAGCGCGCCGACGGAATAGATGAGAGTGAGGCATGGGC
>NZ_RZSV01000043.1:0-32848 GCF_004023205.1 Mesorhizobium sp. M1A.F.Ca.IN.020.03.2.1
AACATGCCCCAGGGCGACAGGTCATGCGGCAGCGTCAGAGCAATGGCGGAAGGCTCTTCGCCCCCAGCAGTGCTCGGCGCCGGCTGAACGCGCGGTTCGGTCGGTGCGGCAGCGGTTGGTGCCTCCGTCGCCGGGGGCTGTGCCGCGGCCGGGGCCTGAGCTGCCTGCACGGCTGCCGGAGCTGTCATGGGCTGCTGAGCGGGCGCTTGTGCGGCCGGTGCCGCGGGTGCCGGCTGCTCCTGCGCCAGCGCGACGTCGGGAAGAAAGGAGCCGGCCGCAAGAATGGCGAACGCGGCCAGCACCACAAAAAGACTGTTCCGGGACAAGGCTAGTCCTCGCTTCATCATTGCACGCCAATGCCGTCTGACTAGAAAACATGAGTTAGCGAGTCAACTATTAAGATGTCCATCACCATCAAATATCCGGGTCGCGCGCCGGTAGCCGGGGACGCCGTGAGGTCTGGACTGCGACGCCGTCGCTGGGCCACCATGTCAGCCACAACCGAGGCAGCAGGCGATGATCAAGGCGACCCCGTTCGACTTCCCCTATGACGGAAGGCTGGTGCCGCAAGACACCGCCCTGCTCGTGATCGACCTGCAGGCGGATTTCCTGTCGCCGACAGGCTATTTCGCCAGGAAAGGCTATGACCCTTCGCCGCTGCGGGCCATTCTGCCGACGGTGAATCGGCTGATTGCGGCCGCGCGCGCTGCCGGCCTCGCAATCGTCCATACGAGGCAAGGCTACCGCGCCGACATGGCCGATATGACGGCTTACGAAAAATGGCGCCGCAAGCGGGCGGGACTGGACGGCACCGATATCCTGCTGCGCTCCAGCCCAGGCTTCCAGATCGTCGCCGACATAGAAGTCAGGCCCGAGGACATCATTGTCGACAAGACCTGTAACGGCGCCTTCACCTATACGGATCTGGAACTGGTGCTGAGGGCGCGCGGCATCACCCATCTGATGTTCACCGGCTGCACGACCGATGTCTGCGTTCACACGACGCTGCGCGAGGCCTGCGACCGCAATTTCCAATGCCTGACGATTGCGGACGCCTGCGCCAGCGGCGACGGCCGGGCGCACGAAGCCGCGCTGCATATGGTGACGGTCGAGGACGGCGTCTTCGGCGCGCTGGCGAGCTCGGAGGCGGTCATCGCCGCGCTGTCGCGGATCGCAGAAGAACGGGATTGATATCGGGATTTCGGGATCGCAGAATCCGCCGGTCACAAATCTTTTTGCGTGCACCGTTCCGTTCCCGGCATCGCTTTCGTCTTCACGGTTAGCCGCCGCCGCCAGGACAGACGGAGCCAAGCCATGTCGACCGCAGTGACCTTGATCAATGTCTTCACTATGTCCCGTCTTGATGAAACCGGCAGCCGCAGCGGCCGGTCTCACCTCGCTCCGCGATTTCACCGAAGGTGTGCCCCGGTGAACGAGCGCGACGCGAACGTTCCTGGCGCCAGGGTGTCGGCGTCGCACCGAGCCAGCGAATTCGCGATCAGCGTGACCGTCTCGCGATCCGCGCGATCTCGCTGGGACGGTCGATACCGCCGATCATGAATTCCTCGATGCCTAGCGCGGCATAGGGCAACAGCGAGAGCGCAAGCCGCGCCGGCGGCCCCGCGACCTCGACCGCCTTGTGGTCGGAGGCGCCGGACCAGCCTTCGGGGCGAATGCGGACGGGAAGCGCGAAGCGCAATCTGCCGGCGCGGCCGTGCTCGGCTGCAGCGCCGCGCACACGCTGCATCAACTGCGCGACTTCGTCCGGCGAGCCGGCCGCCAGCTCGAATATATCGGCATGCCGGCCGGCGACCTTCAGCGCGGTGCCGGACTGGCCGCCAAGCCGGATGGTGAGGTTGCCGCCATGCGGGCCCTTGCGCGGCACGTAACCGCCTTTGACGCTGTAGAAGGCGCCTTCATGGTCGAAGGGCTTGTCGTTCGACCACAGCCGCTTCAGCAGCACAAGATATTCGTCGATGCGTTGCCACACCACGCTGTGGCCGACCGGCCGCGCCTCGGCATCACTGTCCTGGAGCGGCTCGCTCAGCATCCTGAGCGACAGGCGGCCGCCGCCTCTCAAGTCGAGCGCCGCGAGCTGCCTTGCCGCCACCGCCGGCTCGACCACACCGGCCCAGTGCGTCAGCACCACTTCCAGCGCCGGGGTGCGGTCGAGCGTCTGCGCGGCGATGTCCATGTTGGCGAGCAGGCCGGCCGGATCGTCGATCACCAGCTTGCGGAACCCCGCATCCTCGATCAGCGACAGCTTGGTCGCCGTCTCGGCGAAATCGTAGAAGAAGCTGCCATTCGCAGGCTTACCGGGAACATGCGTGAACTCGATCGGCATTGCCATCTCCTCCGTCACGTTGGCTTGCCCCGCTCCACCTCGAACAATCCAATGCGCGCAGGCGCGCCGACGCGCCTGGCGCTCGGCCAGTTATCTTCTCCGGTTACTCCAACTCAGATTTTTGGACGGCGGGGCCGTAGGCCCCGGCTCTGTCAGGGGATGATCCCAAGCACCACCGCGCCGGTGAACACGAATGCCAGCGCGAAAACGAGATAGGCGAAGGTTCCGCCATAGGCGGGCCTCCAGCTCTGGTCGGCGGTCAGCCTCTGGCCCTTGCGCTGAGCATTCTGCATGTAGGTCATGGTCGAACCTCCGTCTCGGCCATTAATCTATAAAGATAGTAGACTTTGTCGAGTGCTATTTTTCGCCGGTTTTTGGAAGGACGTCCTCGGAAACGGCAACTTGAGGGGCGTTTATTCTCAGCCGAGATCGAAAACGTGCGGGGATGCGCCACCGGAGGATCCGACAAAATGCCTGTAGCTCCGGCTTTTCGGCGGCAAACGGCCTCGTTCAAGCGCTTGGCTACTCGGTACGCGAGGGGATAGCATCAAAATAGTCTCACAGGACTCAGGGAGAAAAACATGGGTGGAAGGCTGGCGGGCAAGGTCGCCATCATCTCGGGTGGCGCGACGGGCATGGGTGGAGCGGCTTCCGAGCTGTTTGCCGCCGAAGGCGCCAAGGTTGCGATCATCGACCGCAATGGCGAGGCCGCCGGCAAGACCGCCGCGGCGATCCGCGCGCGCGGCCATGATGCGGAGCATTTCGTAGCCGACGTTTCCGATGAGGCGCAGGTCGAGGCGGCGGCGAAGGCGGCCGCGGAAAAATTCGGGCTGGTGACCGTGCTGTTCAACCACGCCGGCACCATTGTGATTAAACCCTTCTTGGAGACGACTCTGCAGGAATGGGACTGGCTGCACGCCGTCAATGTGCGTTCGATGTTCCTGATGACGCGCGCGGTGCTGCCGGGCATGATCGCCGCCGGCGGCGGCTCGATCGTCTGCACCTCGTCGATCTCGGCGGTGGCGGCGACGCCGAACGAAGTGCTCTATGACACCACTAAAGGCGCCTGCCACATGTTCGCGCGTGCCATCGCGGTGGAGTTCCGCGATCGCAACATCCGCTGCAATGCCATCTGTCCCGGCTTCATCCGCACGCCGCACGGAATGCGCGAGGTCGCCGACCTCGGCAAGCTCGGCGTCGATGTTTCCGATGCCGCCATGGCCGCGCAACAGGGCCGCATCGGCGAGCCGGAGGAAGTGGCCAAGGCGGCGCTGTTCCTGGCGAGCGACGAATCGAGCTTCGTCAACGGCGCGCATCTCTTCGTCGACAACGCCTTCACGGCGATCTGAGGCGTCCCAAGCTTGGGCCCTTCCTCTACCCCGGCGATCGGGGGAGAGGAAAGAATCTACCTACCGTTCCTCGCGTCGAAACGGCTTCAGCAGCGCCGAAGGCGCGACCGCGTTGCGCGAAATGAAGGCCATGGCGACGATGGTGAAGATGAAGGGCAGCATCAGGAAGGCTTCGTAAGGGATGTGCCCGAGGCCGCTGGCCTGCATCCTGAGCTGCAGCGCGTCGACGAAGGCAAAGAGCAATGCCGCGCCCGCCGAACGCCACGGGTCCCAGCGGCCGAACACCACCAGCGCGATCGCCACCCAGCCGCGCCCCGACACCACGCCGAAGGTGAAGGCGTTGAACTGCGCCATGGTGAGAAAGGCGCCGGCAAGACCCATCAGCGCGCCGCCGAGGATCACGGCCTGGAAGCGCGTGACGATCACGCTGACGCCGGCGGAATCCGCCGCGCGCGGGTTCTCGCCGACCATGCGCACCGACAGCCCCCAGGGTGTGCGGTAGAGGACGAAGGCGGCAAACGGAACGGCGATGATCGCGAGATAAACCAGCGTGAACTGGTTGAACACCGCCGGACCCAGGATCGGAATGTCCGACAGCAGGGGGATCGGCGCCGGCTGAAAGCCCTTGATGCTGGGCGGCACCGATTGCTGGCCGAAGATCAGTCGGTAGAGGAAATAGGCGAGCCCAGAGCAGAACAGCGTCACGCCGATGCCGCAGACATGCTGGCTGAGGCCCAAGGCCACCGTGAACAGCGCATGCAGCGCGCCCATCGCCGCCCCGACAAGCACGGCCACCAGCACGCCCAGCCACAGGCTGCCGCTCAGGCTGGCGGCGGTGAAGCCGGCCATGGCCGCCAACAGCATGATGCCTTCGATGCCCAAATTGAGCACGCCGGCCCGCTCGGAAAACATTTCGCCTAGCGTGGCGAAGGCGAGCGGTGTGGCGATGCGGATGATGGCTGCGAGAAAGCCGACCTGAAAAATCTGCTCGAACACCGCGCTCATGCGGGCGCCCCCACGCGGCGGATGCGATAGGCGGTGAAGAGCAGCGCCACCAGCATCGCAAGCAGCGCCGTACCCTGGATGACCTCACTGAGGAAGGCCGGCACGCCGGTCGCGCGCGACATCGCCTCGGCGCCGGTCATGACCGCGGCAAGGAAGATCGCGGCCGGCACGACGCCGAGCGGATTGAGCCTGGCGAGCATCGCGACGACGATGCCGGAATAGCCGTAGCCCGGCGAGATGTCGCTCATCACCTGGAAATGGACGCCACCAACCTCGCCGACGCCGGCCAGTCCGGCCAGCGCGCCGGAAAGCAGCGCGGTGGAGAGCAGCACGCGCTGGGTATTGATGCCGCCATAGCGGGCCGCCTCCGCATTCTCGCCGGTGACGCGGATGCGGAAGCCGAGCGTGGTGCGCGCGATCAGGAACCAGCAGACGGGCGCTGCGATCAGCGCCACGACGACGCCGATATGCAGCCTTGTGCCTTCGATCAGCACCGGGAAATAGGCGGAATCCTCGATTGGCGGCGAGATCGGATAACCGGAAAAGGTGTCCTTCCAGGGCCCCTCGATCAGCGCCATCAGCGCGTAATAGATGACCGAGTTGAGCAGCAGCGAGCTGACCACGTCGTCGACCTTGAATTTGACGCGCAACGTCGCCGGCACCAGCGCGACGAGGGCGCCGGCCGCCGCGCCGGCCAGCGCCATCAGCAGGATGGCGAGCGGTCCCGGCATCGGGATGGCGCCTACGGCACAACTCGCAACCGCGCCGGCCAGCAGCTGGCCTTCGGCCCCGATGTTCCAGAATTTGGCGCGGAAGGCGATCGCCACAGCAAGGCCGGTGAAGATCATCGGCGCGGCGCGCACCAGCGTCTCGGTGATTGCGTAGCTGTCGCCGAGCGAGGCCGAGAGCATCACGCCATAGGCCTCGATGACACCGGCGCCGGCGACGGCGATGAGACCGCTGCACAAAACCAGCGCGACGGCGATGGCGAGTAGCGGCAGTGCGAGATTGAACCAGGCCGGCGTCGAGCTGCGGACTTCGAGACGGAACATCAGGCGTGCTCCCGAGGCAATTCCATAGCTCTACGCCCTCCCCTCCGCGCCGGTCATCAGCAGCCCAAGCCTCGCGACGGTGGCCTCCGGGCCGGAAAGCGTGCCGGCGATGCGACCCTCATACATCACCGTGATGCGGTCGCAGAGCATCAGCAATTCCTCGAGATCCTCGCCAATCACGATGATCCCGCAACCCTTCGCCCGCATGGCCAGGAATTTTTCGTGGATGAACCGTGCAGCGCCGATGTCGAGGCCGCGCGTCGGCTGCGAAACGATCAGCACCTTCGGGTCGAAGGCGAGCTCGCGCGCCAAAAGCGCCTTCTGCAGATTGCCGCCGGAAAGCGCGCCGGCGCGCGTCATGGGCCCGGGACAGCGTATGTCATAGGCCTTGATCTGCGCTTCGGCGAAGGCGCGGATCGCCACCGGATCGAGCAGCCCCATGCGGCTGAAGGCCTCGGTGCCGATGCGGGGCAGCACCATGGAGTCGGCTAAAGGCAGGTTGGTGACCAGCCCGGTCGTCATCCGGTCCTCCGGAATGCGGCCAAGGCCGAGCGCCTGCAGCTCGCGCGGCGAAAATTGCGCAACTGCTTTGCCGGCTATCGTCATCGAACCGGCACTCGGCGACAGCATGCCGGAGATCACATCAGCCAGCGCCCGCTGGCCATTGCCGGAGACGCCGGCAACGCCGAGGATCTCACCGGCGCGGACGAAGAGCGAGACCTCGCGCAGCGGCGTGCCGCCATGGCTTGAGGTGGAGATGCCGTCGAGCGTCAGCACGGGCGCGCCCGGCGTCGAAACCTCCTTGATCGGCGGCATGATTTCGTGGCCGCACATCAGCTTGGCCATCTCGGCCGAGGTGGTTCCTGCCGGATAATCGACCCGGCCGGCGACCTTGCCATGCCGGAGCACGACGCAGCGATGGGTGAGCGCCCTGACTTCGTTGAGCTTGTGCGAGATGAAGATGATGCCGAGCGCTTGCGCCGCCATCGAGCGCAGCGCGGCGAAGAGGCCATCGACCTCGCTGGGCGCCAGCACCGCCGTCGGCTCGTCGAGGATCAGGAGCCTGGCGCCGCGAAAGAGCGCCTTGATGATTTCCAGCCGCTGCTGCTCGCCGATCGAGAGCGCCGAGACCGGCAGGCCGGGATCGAGATGCAAGCCATGTTGGCGACCGATCTCCTTCAGCCGCGCCAGCCCGCCCGTGCGGTCGATGCGGCCGGACTTGCCGGCAATGCCGATCAAGAGGTTTTCCAGCACCGTCAGCCGCGGCGCCAGATGAAAATGCTGATGCACCATGCCGATGCCGGCCGCGAGTGCATCGGCCGAATTTTGGATGGCGACCGGCCTGCCCTCGACCAGGATCTCGCCCGCATCCGGCGCATAAGCGCCGAACAGCACGTTCATGAGCGTCGTCTTGCCGGCGCCGTTCTCGCCGAGCAGGCCAAGGATCTCGCCGGGGGCGACGCTGAGATCCACGCCCTCGTTCGCCTTGACGGCGCCGAAGCTCTTGGTGATGCCGCGCATTTCGATCAGTGGGACGGGCAAGGATGCTCCTAATATCCCTCCCCCTCGAGGGGAGGGTGGCCTGCAGGGCCGGGTGGGGTCGCCCGCGACGCGCTCCATCTTCAGTCGTCAAGGTCGAGCGGTTGAGACGACCCCTCCCGCCTCGCTTCGCTCGGCACCCCTCCCCGCAAGGGGGAGGGTACTGGTCAATCCGACACCGGCGTGTTCTCGTCGACGTCGACGCGGAAATTGCCTTCCAGGATCTCGGCTCTCTTCTTGGCGACCAGGTCCTTGACCTCGGCCGGCAGCGTCTTCTCGAACTTGTGATAGGGGCCGAGATCGGAGCCGCCCTTGGCCATGCGCGAGAAGTCGCCATAGTCCTGCGCGGTGAAGACGCCCGCCTTGACCAGCTTGATCGCCTGCTCGACCGTCGGATACATATTCCATACCGGGCCGGTGATCACCGTGTCGGGTCCGAGGCTCGACTGATCGGACATGTTGGAGATGGCGTAGATCTTCTTTTCGACCGCCGCTTCGATGACGCCGAAACGCTCGGCATAGATGACGTCGACGCCGGCATCGATCTGCGCGATCGCGGCCTCCTTGGCCTTCGGCGGATCGAAGAAGGAGCCGATGAAGGCGACCTTCCGCTTGATGTTTGGATTGACCTCCTTGGCGCCGCCGAAGAAGGCGTTGACCAGCCGGTTCACTTCCGGAATGCCCATTGCCGCGACAGCGCCGATCGTGCCCGACTTCGACATCTTGCCGGCGATCAGCCCGGAGAGATAGGCCGGCTCGTGGATCCAGTTGTCGAAGACGCCGAAATTGGGTTCCGCAGGCCCGGCGCCGGAGCCGAACAGCCAGGCCGTCTTCGGGAACTGTTTTGCCGTGCGCCGCGATTCGCGCTCGGCGGCGAAGGCGTCGCCCAGCACCAACTGGTAGCCGCCTTGCGCATATTCGCGCATCACACGGCTGAAGTCGGCGGTCTGCACCTTCTCCGACCATTTGTATTCGATGCCCAGTTCCTTCTCGGCCTTCTGCAGGGCGACATGGATCTGGTTGTCCCACGGCTCCTCGATCGGCGTCGCGAAGATCGCCGCCACCTTCAGCTTGTTGTCCTTGGCGAAGGCCACGCCGGGCAGCGCCGCCGCGGTCAGCCCAAGGACGCCGAGTTCCAGCACATTGCGCCGCGACAGGCCGGCGCGTTGCGTTTTGCGATGATCGTTTTCCATTGAAATCCCCTCTAACTCGACGGCCGTGTCGAGCCGGCCGTTCAAAACATGTCAGACGGGAGGACTATGGAACGACGCCCGACCTTTGTCCACATGGTCAAATTTGGCTGGAGAGACCCGGAGAGCGACCCCCTCCTCGCGACTTGTCACCGCACAGCCTTCTCGCCACCCGCCGCCGTGATCACCCCGACGATGATCAGCCCGGTCAGCACCAGCCGCACGCCGGCGCTGACGCCGAAGGTGTTGAGCATGGTGAGCAAAAGCACCAGGAACAGGCCGGCGCCCCAGACGCCGGGCACGTTAGCCTTGCCGCCGGCGACCGAGGTGCCACCGATGACGACGACCGCGATGGAGGCGAGCAGATATTCATTGCCGATATCGACATTGGCGCCGCGGAAATAGCCGGCAAGCAGCGCGCCGTCGATGCCGCCCAGCGCGCCGCACAGCGTGTAGGTGAGGAAGCGGATGCGGCCGACATTGACGCCGGCGAGCCAGGCGGCACGGATGTTCTGCCCGATCGCCAGCACCGAGCGGCCATAGATCATGCGCTGCAGCGCCAGCGCCGCGGCGACGGTGAAGACCACCGTCAGCATCGCCAGCACCGGGATCCCCAGCACCTGCCAGTTGGTAAAATCGGCAAAGCCCGGCGGCGGCTTGATCTGCAGGCCGCGCCCGTAGCTGATGTCGACCGACTGGATGATGAAGCTCGCCGACAGCGTCGCGATGATCGGCGGAATCCTGAGCGCCCAGATCAGCAGATAGTTGATGGCGCCGATCGCCGCGCCGCAGGCGAGCGCCGCCAACAGCCCGACGACGATCATCGAATCGCTGCCGCCCATAACCTTCATCGCCACCGCGCTCGCCAGTCCGATATTGGCGGGCAGCGACAGGTCGACATTGCCGGGGCCGAGCGTGATGACGAACATCTGGCCGACGCCGACGATGACGGTGAAGACGGCAAGCGAAAGTGCCGCCGTGACCATGCCGCCGGCGCCATAGCCGCCGGTGAAGGCGACGGTTGCCACCCACACGAGAACGGCGCCGACGAAGGACCAGAGCCAGGGTTTTTCAAGCAGCATCCGGACCGAGGTCATCGTTCACCTCTCCCTGCGGCTGATCAGCACCCGGGCCGCCAGCACGATGATCAGGATCGCGCCATTGGCGGCCACTTGCCAATCGGGCGGGATGTGCGTGAAGGTCAAGAGCGGCGAGGCGGCCAAAGCCAGTGTCAGCGCGCCGATGACCGCGCCGATCGGCGACACCCGGCCGCCGACGAACTCGCCGCCGCCAAGGATGACGCCGGCAATCGAAAGCAGCGTGTAGCCGTTGCCGATATTGGCGTCGGCCGAAGTGGTGATGCCGATCAGCGCCATGCCGGAAAGCACGCCGAACAGGCCCGTCAGCGCGAAGAGCACGATCTTTGTCTTGAGCAGCGACCAGCCGGCGCGCCTGAGCGCCGCGGCATTGCCGCCGGAACCGCGCAGGATGACGCCATATGAAGTGCGCATCAGGCCAAAATGCACGATCGCCGCGATGAGCAATGCCGCCAGGATAGGGAACGGGATATAGGGCGGCTTGAAAGACATGATCGCCAGCAGCCAGTCCGGAGCCTTGCCGCCCGGCTTCGGCAGGATGAGGATAGCCAGCCCCTGCCAGACGAAGCTCATGCCGAGCGTCACCACGATCGAGGGCAGGTTGCGCAGATGGATCAGCGCGCCGAGCAGCGCGTAGACGCCGATTGAACCGAGCAGCACAGCGACACCGATGAACGGCGCATCCCTGAGCCAGGTGGCGGTGACGCAGCCGACAAAGCCGACGAAAGTGCCGATCGAGAGATCGAGCTCATTGCCGGCGATGACGAACATCTGCGCGATCGTCGCCAGCGCGATCGGGATCGCCAGGTTCAGCATTAGATTGAAGCCGAAATAGCTGATGGCGCGCGGATTGAGCCAGGCGATGGCCATCAGCACCAGCGCCAGCGACAGCGCCGGCAGCAGGCTGCGCAGCGTGCGTGCGCGGGCCGCGCTGCCGCGCGAGGATTTGGGGACCGTGCCGGGAGCGATCGCCGTCATCTCAGGCCGTGTCGCCGAACGAGGACTGGATGATCTTCTCCTCCGTCAGTTCGTCGCGCCCAAGATTGGCGACGATGCGGCCGTTCTTGAAGACATAGACATGGTCGCAATTGTCGAGCTCTTCGGTTTCGGTCGTGTACCAGAGGAAGGTGCGGCCCTTTCCGGCCTCCTCGCGCACGAGGTCGTAGACTTCGAGCTTGGTGCCGATGTCGACGCCGCGCATCGGATCGTCCATCAGCACGATCTCGGCATCGGAGCCGAGCGCGCGCGCAAACAGCGCCTTCTGCTGATTGCCGCCCGACAGCGAATAGATGTTGTTGTTCATGTCCGGCGTGCGGATGCCGATCTTCTTCTTCCAGAATTCGGCCAGCTCCGCCTCGCGCTGCGGCGAGATCAGCAGGCCGTCGCGCAGGCGCTGAAGCGAGCGGATGCCGATGTTCTGGGCGATCGACCATTGGGCGAAGATGCCGTCCGCCTGGCGGTCGCCGGCGACCAGCGCCACCGGCGCCGTCACTTCGATGCCGGCCCTGGCGCGCGAGGCGGCCGAGAAGATCGCGAGCAGCAGGTCCGTCTGGCCATGCCCCGCGAGTCCGGCAAGGCCGATGATCTCGCCCGCCCGGGCGACAAGCTCCTTGCCATCCTGCTGCCGCGCCGGGCGCGCCCGCACCCTGAGAGCCCCAACCGCGACCTTGCGGGTCTCGGCGGCGGCCTTCTGATGTTCCCCGGCGCCGCCCATCGCGGCGACCAGCTTGTCCCGGTCGAACGCGCTTGCGGCGTCGGCGGCGACCACCTTGCCGTCGCGCATCACCACGATGCGGTCGGCATTCTGCAGCACCTCGCCCAGCACATGGGAGATCAGGATGCAGCTGCCGCCCGCGGCGACGAAGCGGCGCACGAATGAAAGCAGCTGGCCGGCCGTGTGCGCATCGAGCGACGAGGTCGGCTCGTCGAGGATGACCAGATGCAGCGGCTCGCGGGTCAGCGTGAAGGCGCGCGCCACCTCGACCATCTGGCGGCGTCCGATCGACAGATCGCCGGCAATGTCGTCCGCCGCGATGCCGTGGTCGGGAAAGATCTCGTCGAGCTTGGCCTGGATGAGATCGGCGGCCTTGCGCCGCCAGCCGAGCCCGCTGAGCGAGGGATGGTTGATGCGCGTGTTCTCGGCGACGCTGAGGTTTGGGCAGAGCGACAGCTCCTGGAACACGCAGCGTATGCCGAGCTCGAGCGCGCGCGCCACGGAATAGCTCGCTTCCTGGTTGCCACGCACCGCGATCTGCCCGCCATCGGGCCGCAGCGTGCCCGCAACCATATGCATCAGCGTCGACTTGCCGGCGCCGTTGTGCCCGACCAGCCCGACGCATTCGCCGGCGCCGACATGGAAGTCGACGCCGTTGAGCGCGCGGACGGCGCCGAAGTGCTTTTCGGCGCCGTCCAGCCTGACGATGTCTGCAATAGCCTGGAGCATCCTCAACGATATCCGGTCGGCGATGCGGCTGGCAATGTCGCGCCGCTATTGCTTGATGTTGGCCTTGATGGCCGCGATCGCGTCTTCCTGGGTGTATTCGTGGGTAGCGACGCCGCCTTCCTTGATCTTCGGCAGCGCGGCCTCGAAATTGTCCTGGGTGAAGGCGAGATACGGCACCAGCAGATCGTGCGGCACGTCCTTGCGGCCGTCGAGCACCTGCTGCGCTACCCAGAAGGCGAGCGTCGACACGCCGGGCGCGATCGAGGCCGACCAGGTCTGGTAGCCGTCCTTGTCCTTCTGCTCCTTCCACCACTTCAGCTCGTCCTGACGGTTGCCCATGATGATGGTCGGACGCGGCTTGCCGGCGGCGGCGAACGCTTGCGCGGCGCCGTAGCCGTCGCCGCCCTGGTCGACGACGCCGACGATCTCCGGCAGCGACGGCAGGATGGTCGCCACCGCCTTCTGCGCCGTGGTCTGGTCCCAGTCGCCGGTCACGGAGCCGACGATCTTGAACTCGGGATGGGCGGCGACGCCTTCGAGGATACCGGCATGGATGGCATCGTCGATCGAGGTGCCTGCCAGCCCGCGGATTTCCAGCAAATTGCCGCCCTTCGGCTGGAACTTGGCCATCTGCTCGACTTCCTGCCTACCCATGTCCTTGAAGTCGACGACGACGCGGTAGGCGCAAGGCTCGGTCACGATGCCGTCGAAGGAAACGACGACGATGCCGGCGTCGCAGGCCTGCTTGATGGCGCCGTTCAGCGCATCCGGCGAGGCGGCGTTGATGACGATGGCGTCATAGCCCTGCAGGATCAGGTTCTGCACCTGCGCGGCTTGCGTCGGCACTTCCTTGTCGGCGGTGGTGAAGACATCCGCCGCCGCCACGACCTTGTCCTCGACCGCTTTCTTGGTGACGATGGCGTAGCTGTCGAGCATCGCCTGGCGCCACGAATTGCCGGCATAATTGTTGGAGAAGGCGATCTTCTTGCCGCTCGTGTCGGCAAGCGCGGTGCCCGAGGCGAGCATGGCTGCAAAGGCGCTCAAGACCAGTAGTTTCTTCATGTCATTATCCTCCCAGATGTGTTGACTGCTGCACTTCCCACCGGCCCCTGCGGGCCGGCTTCACTCCCATCCGATCTGAGCGCGAACGGTCCCGCTCAAAACAGCCTCAATCCCGGCACTCGTACCCTCAGCCGGTAGAGCGACGTCGACGCGGCGATGTAGAGGCTCCGCAGGTCCTCGTCGCCGAAGGTGAAATTGGCACAATCTTCCGGCGTCGCGATGACGCCGAGGAGATCGCCCGACGCGTCAAAGACATGGATGCCGCCCGGGCCGGTGCAATAGAGGTTGCCGCGGCTGTCGATCTTCATCCCATCCGGCGCGCCTGGCGCATCGCCCTCGGTCACAGCCCATACGGCGCCGCCATTGAGGTCACCATTGGATTCGACGCCGAACACACGGATGTGGCCACGCGTGGTATCGTTGACGAAGAGCCGCGATTCATCGAGCGAGAAGCAGAGCCCGTTGGGCTGCGCGAAATCGTCGGCAAGCAACGTCAGCCCGGCGCCGTCGCCGTCGATCCGGTAGACACCCTGGTAGGACAGTTCCTGCGGCCTCGGCACGCCGTAAAATTCCGCTCGGCCGTAGGTCGGATCGGTGAAATAGATCGAGCCTCCAGTAGCAACGACAATGTCGTTCGGGCTGTTGAGCTGCTTGCCCTGGTAATGCGTGGCGAGAACGGTCGTGGTGCCGCCCGGCTCGGCGCGGGTAACGCGGCTGCTGGCGTGCTCGCAGGTCACCAGCCGCCCCTGCCGGTCGAGCGTGTTGCCGTTGGCCATGTGGCTCGGGTCGCGGAACGCCGCGATTTCGCCGGAAGCGCTGCGCCGGTACATGCGGCTTTGCGGAATATCGGAAAAGACCAGCCATTTCTCATAGGGATGCCACACCGGACCTTCGATGAAGCCGTAGCCGGTGGCGAGCCGCTCCATCGCCGCATTGCCGACGACGTCATCAAAGCCGGAATGACGGGCGCGCGCCGGGATCGACATCACGGGCTCTTGGGTTCCCGCACCGGCTTGCCGGCGACGAACCAGTCGCTGCCCGGCACGTCCTCGATCACCACCCAGATCGCGTCCATGGGCAGTCCGGCGACCTCGCTGATCGCCTCGGTGACCCGGCGAGAGATCTCGTTCTTGCGCTTTTGCGAATGACCCTCGAGTATCCGTATGCTGACGAACGGCATGAGCGCTTCCCCGGGATTTTTGTTTTTGTAGGACAAAAGCTAGTCGGGACGCGGACCGGGCGATAGCGGTCTAAGCGCAGCACCGATTGTGGTTTTGCACAGTCGGCACCGGCATCCACGGCTGCAGACAGGAGAACCATGGATGGCAGAGAGATGCGGCAGGCCGATCGTGCGGATTGCGGAACTGGAGATCGAGGCATCCCAGCTCGAAAGCTTCAGGGCCTTGCTCGCCGAAGAGATCGAGGCCTCGGTGCAGAACGAGCCTGGCGTGTTGTTCCTGCACGCGGTCTCGATAAAGGGTTCGCCCGAAACGGTGCGCGTCATCGAATGCTATGTCGATCATTCCGCATACCAAGCTCACCTGACCGCGCCGCACTTTCTCAAATACAAGGCGCGGACGGCTGATATGGTCAGGTCGCTTCGATTGATCGAGACCGAGCCGATCGTTCTGAGGGCCAAGAGCAATCAGCATTCAAGCTGAGCCTGTTCGCCCATCGCGGGGCTTACTGCTCCTGCAACGGCGTTGCCTGCGCGAGCCAGGCGTCGAGTTGCTCCTGCTCGCGCCGCAGCGCATCGATGTTGATCAGGCCTCGGGCCATGGCCAGATAGATCGCGCGGGTGCGCGAATTGAACACCGACGCCTCGCCAGCACCCTCCTCCGGCGGCACTATTCCGAGCTTCTCGTAGACATGCTTGATGCGGCTCTGCGCGCCGCGGATCGACAGGCCGCGCCGCGCCGCGATCGCTCGGTCGGTGAGGCCGAGCGCGATGTCGATCAGGCTTTCATATTCGCCGTCGGTGATGCCCTCGAACCGGTCCTGGACGCGGTGCTGGATGCCGCGGATCTCGCGGTCGATGATGCAATGCCCCTCGCGGAACACGCCGCGCAGCGCCGAGCGCATGCCTTCTTCCGTCGCCGATTTCAGCACATAGCCATAGACCGATCCCGGCGGCACGATGCGGGCCACGCCGCGCACATAGGCCTCGTCGGCGAAGTTCGACCAGAACAGGATATGCGTGCCGGCGCGCTGGCTCCAGATGGCGCGCGCCACCTCGATCCCGGTCGCCTTGGGCAGTTGCAAGTCGAGCACGACATGCGGCGGCTGCCGTTCCGCCGCAAGATTGATGGCGTCCTCGCCGTCGCCGGCTTCGATCACCTCGACATCGCCGGGCCACAATTGCTCGACGGTCCGCCGCGCGAAGGTGCGATGCAGCCCGTCATTTTCGGCGATCATGACCAGCATCAGACTGCCTCCGCCACCGGCTGAGCTTCGGTTATCGCGGTGCCGCACGCCGCCGCCTCGGCCTCGGCGGACTCGCGATCGATCTCGATCACGACCCTGGTGCCGCCCTTGCGGTCGGCCGGCTCGAAACGCAGCCGCGCCCCGACAAGGGCCGCTCGCGTGTGCATGTGGCCGATGCCGCCTTGAGCGGCGGGATCGATCGCGCCGCAGCCATGCCCGTCGTCGGTGACGGTCACGTTGAATGTGGTTGCCGTCGACGCCAGCTGCACCTCGATGCGGCTTGGCGCGGCATGACGGACCGCATTGTTGATGGCTTCCTGCACGATGCGATAGAGCGCGGTGCGAAGCGTTTCCGACAGGCCGTCGGCGCTGCCGTCGCTGGTGTCGGCGATGCGCACCGCGATCGGCGGCTTGGCCCTGGCAACGCTGCGGTTGAGATGTGCCTCGACCGCGTCGCGCAGCCCGAACAGTTCCAGGACGCTCGGCCGCATGTCGTCGACGATGTGGCGCAGCTCCGCCAGGCAGCCCGCCACCTCCTGCTCGAGATCGGCAAGCTGGGCCGTCCGCGCCACGCCCCGGCTGCGGAAAGCTGAAACCTGTCGTGCTATGCGGGCCAGGTCGGCGAGCGTCTGGTCGTGCAGGTCCATGGCCATGCGGCGCCGCTCGCGCTCCATGCCCTCGGTCAGTTGCGAGGCGCCGACTCTCAGCAGTTCCGCCCGGTTGCGCGCCTCGCTTTCGGCGAGCATGGCGCGGCGCGCTTCCTCTGTCTGGATCAGCGCGAACATATAGGGCCCGATGAGGTCGGCGCATTGCTGAGCGACCTCGACGTCCTCTTGCGAGTAGCAGCCGGCCTTGTGCCGGCTGATGTTGAGCGCGCCGATCACGCTGCCGCGTGCCCGCAGCGGCACGATGATGCGGCTGCGCAGCTTGGCGGCGAAGATCGGTCCGTCGAACGCTCCCTCGAAGTGGAATCGGTCGTCGAGAAGCGCGTTGTCGGTCAGAAGATAAGGCGTGTCGCCCCACAGCACGCGCCGGATCGGGCTGCCCTCGACCGGATGCTGCGCCAGATCGCTCCAGCTGGTATGGAAGCCGGCCTCGTAGCAGGCATGCATGCGCCCATCGAGCGACAACACCGCCAGATCGATATGGTCGTGCGGGATGAGCGTGCCGATTTCGATCGCTGTCGCCCGGAACGCTGAGCCCGGATCGATATGGCCGGCGAGCGCCCGCGAGATCGCGAGCAGCCGATCGATCAGCTGGGGAGATACCTCCGACATGTCTCCTCCCTGTCCCCCTGATGAATGCCGTGGAACGACAGCCAAGCTGCGCCGCGCGGCCTCGATCCTGTTTCCGCAGTTCCTCCCTGCCCGAGAAATAGTGAGCGCTTGACGGCGCCGCTGTCAACGATGGGTCAAGCGACCCGAGCCCGATCAACTTCGGGTGCGGCGATTGAAAAGCCGCCGGCTCCTGGTCTAGGAACGGCCGCAGGAGGCCAATTGATGGCAGTGACGCCGACCGTTGCTCAGGGCGCCCCGGGAATTCCCGCGCGCTGGACGTCAAGCGCCAAGAGCGGCGTCGGCACCGGGCTTTCAGCGAACAGCCTGCTTTGGTTCACCATCAGTCACGGCATATTGAACGAGGTCTATTATCCCCGCCTCGACAGCGCCTGCACGCGCGACCTGGGGCTGATCATTACCGGTCCCGATGGCTATTTCTCGGAAGAGAAACGCGATGCCGCCCATCTTGTCGAGCCATTCGAAGCCGGCGTCCCCGGCTATCGCCTGGTCAACACGGCGGTCAATGGCTCCTATCGGATTGAAAAGCGCATTGTTACGGATTCGAAACGGCCCGTTCTGCTGCAGGAAATTACATTCGCGGCGCTCAAAGGCTCAGCCTCGGACTACCAGGTCTACGCGCTGCTCGCGCCGCATCTCGTCAATCGCGGCATGGGCAACACCGCCTGGCTCGGCGAGCACAAGGGGCAGCGTATCCTCTTTGCGTCAGGCCGCGGCGTCTCGCTCGCGCTTGCCGCCTCGCTGCCCTGTGGCGCCTGCTCGGCCGGCTATGTCGGTTTCTCCGACGGCTGGCAGCAGCTGCGAAATAGCGGCGCGCTCGATCCTGCCGCTGAGCGCGCGGAGGATGGCAATGTGGCGCTGACCGGCGAGATCGGCTTCTCGACAGGCAAGGGCACCGCATTGCTGGCGCTCGGCTTCGGCGCCTCGCCGGAAGAGGCGGCTGAAGCCGCGCTGGCCAGCCTGAAGGACGGTTTCGATGCGGCCGCCGAAACCTATGCCGCCAGCTGGCGGAAATTTCAGTCCGGCCTGGAGACGCTCGACAGGCAAGCCGCCTCCGGCCTGAATACCTACCGCGTCAGTACCGCGGTGCTTGCCTCGCATCTGTCGATCGCCAGGCCTGGAGCCGCAGTCGCCAGTCTTTCGATCCCCTGGGGCTTCAACAAGGGCGACGACGATCTCGGCGGCTACCATCTGGTCTGGCCGCGCGACCTGGTCGAAACGGCGGGGGGCTTCCTTGCAGCCGGCGACGCCAGGCAGGCGCTCGATATCCTCATCTATCTCCGCTCAATCCAACAGGCGGACGGTCATTGGCCGCAGAACTGCTGGGCGAGCGGCACGCCCTACTGGCCTGGCATCCAGATGGACGAATGCGCCTTTCCGCTGCTGCTTGCCGACGCGCTCCGCCGCGCCGGCCATCTGCCGCGCGCGAAGCTCGACGACTTCCTAGCCATGATCGAAAGCGCGGCTTCCTATGTGGTGCGCAACGGCCCGGTCACCGGCGAGGACCGCTGGGAAGAGGACGCCGGCTACAGCCCGTTCACGCTGGCCGTCGAGATCGCGGCGCTGCTTGCGGCGGCTGACATGCTGGATGCTTGCGGCAAAAATGAACCGGCAAACTATCTGCGCGAGACGGCCGACTGCTGGAACGACCAGATCGAGCGCTGGACCTATGTCACCGGCACCGAACTCTGCGCCAGGGAGGGCATCGACGGCTACCATGTCCGCATCGCACCGCCCGACGGTGCTGGCGCCGCTTCGCCGAAGGACGGTTTCCTGCCGATCAAGAACCGCCCGCCCGGCGATAGCCATCGGCCGGCCGAGGCCATCATAAGTCCCGACGCGCTGGCGCTGGTCCGCTTCGGACTGAGAGCCGCCGACGATGCTCGCATCGTGAACACCGTCAAAGCCATCGACGCGCTTCTGCGCTGCGAGTTGCCGCAAGGTCCGCTCTGGTATCGCTATAGCGGTGACGGCTATGGCGAGCATGAGGACGGCTCGCCCTTCGACGGCATCGGCCGGGGCCGGCCCTGGCCGCTACTCGCCGGCGAGCGCGCGCATTACGAGCTGGCCGCCGGGCGACCCAGCAAAGCGGCCGAACTGCTCGAAACCTTCGAGCGCTCTGCCGGTGCAGGCGGTCTGCTGCCGGAGCAGGTTTGGGACAGACCCGACCTGCCGGAGCGCGAATTGCGGCTCGGCGCGCCATCGGGCAGCGCCATGCCGCTGGTCTGGGCGCGTGCCGAGCACATCAAGCTGCTGCGCTCGCTGCGCGACGGCAAGGTCTTCGACATGCCGCCGCAGGGCGTCGAGCGCTACATCAAGCGCAAAACCGTGTCGCCGTTCAGGACATGGCGCTTCAACAACAAGATCCGCTCGCTTCCCGCCGGCAAGCTCCTGCGCGTGGAACTTGCGGCGCGCGGCGTGGTTCACTGGAGTAGCGACAAATGGCTGACGGTGCGCGACGACAACACGGTGGAGAACGCCTTCGGCGTCCACCTGGTTGACCTGGATGTCGCCGGCCTGCAGCCGGGATCGACGGTCGTCTTCACATTTTTCTGGCCGGAAGCGAGCCGTTGGGAGAATGTCGACTTCACCGTCGGCATCGATCCTTCGGATAGCCGGTAAGGTTCTTTCCTCAAGCTATTAGGATAACACCATGCAGATCGGAATGATGGGACTGGGCAGGATGGGCGCCAACATGGTGCGGCGCCTGATGCGCGACGGCCACGAATGCGTCGTCTACGACATCAATTCGGCAAGCGTCGCCGGCATGGTCAAGGACGGCGCCATCGGCGCCGCCTCGCTGGAGGAGTTCGTCGCCAAGCTCGCTAAGCCGCGCTGTGCCTGGCTGATGCTGCCGGCGGCGATCACCGGCAGGATCGTCGACCAGGTTGCGGCGCTGATGGAGCCGGGCGATATCATCATCGACGGCGGCAATTCCTATTATCACGATGCCGTCGACCAGGCGGCGAAGTTGGCGACCAAGGGCATCAATTTCGTCGATGTCGGCACCAGCGGCGGCGTCTGGGGACTGGAGCGCGGCTACTGCCTGATGATCGGCGGCCCCGACGACGCCGTGAAACACTTGGATTCGGTCTTCGCCACGCTGGCGCCGGGCTCCGACCCGGGCTCCAATCCGCCGAAGGACGCCGGAACCGCGCCTTACGGCTATCTGCATTGCGGGCCGAGCGGCGCCGGCCATTTCGTCAAGATGGTTCATAACGGCATCGAATACGGCGTCATGGCCGCTTACGCCGAGGGCATCAACATCCTGAAATCGGCCAATGCCGGCAAGCGCGCCCGCACGGCGGACGCTGAAACCAGCCCGCTCGAAAGCCCGCAATACTATCAGTTCGACATCGACCTGCCCGCCGTGGCCGAAGTCTGGCGCCACGGCAGCGTCATCGGCTCCTGGCTGCTCGATCTCACCGCCGGCGCGCTGAAGAACGATCCGTCGCTCGCCCAGTTCGGCGGCCGCGTCTCCGATTCCGGCGAAGGCCGCTGGACCTTGAAGGCCGCGATCGACACCGGCGTTCCGGCGCCGGTGCTCTCCTCGGCGCTGTTCGACCGCTTCTCCTCGCAAGGCGAATCCGCCTTTGCCGACAAGCTCTTGTCCGCCATGCGCTACGCTTTCGGCGGCCATGTCGAAAAGCCGAAGGCGTGAGGGCGGGAGTGACGGGATGAGCCAGGAGAGATCCGACACGCTGGTGCTTTTCGGGGCGACCGGCGACCTTGCGCACAAGAAGATATTTCCGGCCCTCTATCACATGGTCGCCAAGGGGACGCTGAGCGAGCCGGTGATCGGCGTCGCATTCGATCCCTGGGATCTTGGCAAGCTGGTGGACCGTGCCCGCGACGGCGTCGTCAATGCGCTGGGCGGCGTCGACGACAAGGTGTTCGCCAGGCTCGCCTCGCTGCTGCGCTATGTCAGCGGCGACTATCGAGATCCGGCGACATTCGAGAGATTGAAGGCAGCGCTCGGCTCGGCGCAGCGGCCGCTGCATTACATGGCAGTGCCGCCCACCATGTTCGAAACCGTCGTCCAGGGGCTCGAACAATCCGGCACCGCGCGGGGCGCCAGATTGATGGTCGAAAAGCCTTTCGGCCACGATTTGCAGTCGGCCCGCTGGCTGAACCGCGTGTTGCACCTGGTGTTCGACGAACAGTCCATCTTCCGCATCGACCACTATCTCGGCAAGGAAGCGATCCAGAACCTGCTCTATTTCCGTTTCGCCAACGCTTTCCTCGAGCCGATCTGGAACCGCAACTTCGTCGAGAGCGTGCAGATAACCATGGCCGAGGATTTTGGCATCGAAGGCCGCGGCAAATTCTATGACGACGTCGGCTGCATCCGCGACGTCATCGAGAACCATCTGCTCAACATCCTGCTGTTGCTCGCCATGGAGCCGCCGGTCGGCCGCTCTGCCGACGATTTGATCGACGAGAAGGTGCAGGTGCTGCGCGCCATCCGAACGCTTACCAAGGACGATGTCGTGCGCGGCCAGTTCGACGGCTATCTGGCCGAACCGGGCGTGCGGCCGAACTCGCCGGTCGAGACCTTCGCCGCCGTACGCTTCTTCGTCGACACCTGGCGCTGGCAGGACGTGCCCTTCTTCATCCGCGCCGGCAAGAACATGCCGGTGCATGCGACCGAAGTGATCGTGCGGCTGAAGCGTCCGCCGCTCGACGTCTTCGATCCGATCAAGCCGGGCGACGCCAACTATGTCCGTTTCCGTATCGATCCGCAGGTGGCGATCTCGATCGGCGCCCAGCGCAAGGTAGCCGGCGACGACATGATCGGCGAGCAGGTGGAACTGACCGCGCTCGACGACACCAAGGGCGACATGCCGCCCTATGAGCGGCTGATCGGCGACGCGATGAACGGCAACGGCCAGCTCTTCACGCGCCAGGACGCGGCCGAGCTTGCATGGCGGATCGTCGGACCGGTGCTTGGCGACACCACGCCGCCTCCGATCTACGCGCCGAAGACCTGGGGGCCGGCCGACGCCATGAACGGCTTCGGCCCCCCCGATGGCTGGATCAATCCGACGAAATAGCTTCTCGGGGGACGGGATGGCGAAAGCAGCAAAACGGGCTTCGACGAAGGACGGGCAGGTCGTCCTCACCATCGACGTCGGCGGATCGCGTGTGAAAATTCTCACCAGCGCCGGCGGCGAGATGCGCCGCACCGAGTCCGGGCCGGGCTTGACACCTGAGCAGATGGTGGCTTCGGTGAAGAAGCTGGCCGAGGGCCTGGATTACGACGTCATTTCGATGGGCTATCCGGGCCCGGTCAGGGACAACAAGCCGTCGCTCGATCCCTTTAATCTCGGCAAGGGCTGGAACGGCTATGATTTCGCCGCCGCCTTCGGCAAGCCGGTCAAAGTCGTCAACGACGCGCTCCTGCAGGCGATCGGCAGCTATGACGGCGGCCGTATGCTGTTCCTCGGCCTCGGCACCGGCCTGGGCGCCGCCATGATCCTCGACAATGTCGGGCAGCCGATGGAGCTTGCTCATCTTCCTTACAAGAAGGGCGGCAGCTTCGAGGACTATGTCGGCGAGCGCGGCCTGGAAAAGCACGGCAAGAAAAAATGGCGCAGATACGTTTTCGATGTCGTAAACAGGCTTCGCGCCGCCTTGCAGCCGGACTATGTGGTCATCGGCGGCGGCAATGTCGACAAGCTCGATGAATTGCCTGAAAGATCCAGGCGCGGCGACAACACACGTGCCTTCGAAGGCGGATTTCGACTGTGGCGCGATAAGGCGCTGATCGTCTGATATTTTTACTTTTCAGTATAGTCGTTCAAAATAACGTGTAGCCGCACGACCTGTCGTTGCGCCTCGCAGATTTGCCGACTAGGAATCCGCCGGCCTGCCGCACATGCGCCCGCCTCGGCGCGCCAAACGCGCGGCAGCGCGCTGGATTTTACATCCCGATTTGCGGCCGTGCGGCATAGAGGAGGACTGACGTGGACGAGGAAACCAATACAGCCAACGAAGATGTCGACCTGCTCGAGCTCACCGCCCACATCGTGTCGGCCTATGTCGCCAAGAACGGGCTGCCTGCTTCGGGCCTGGGCGAGCTCATCGCCAGTGTCGCCTCCTCGATCGGCGCCCTGAACCAGCCGCCGACTCCGCCGGCACCGCCGCCCGTTCCTGCCGTCAATCCCCGGCGCTCGGTGACGCCGGATTACATCATCTGCCTCGAGGACGGCAAGAAGTTCAAATCGCTGAAGCGTCATATCGGCGTGCATTTCGGGCTGAGCCCGGAAGCCTACCGGACCAAATGGGGCCTGCCGGCAGACTACCCGATGGTCGCGCCTAACTACGCGGCATCGCGCTCCGAGCTCGCCAAGTCGATCGGCCTCGGCCGCAAGGCCGAAGCCGAGCCGGAGAAGCCGGCAAAGGCCAGGAAGGTAAAGGCCCCCGCCTGAACGATCTTGGCCCTGTGCCAACGGTTTGAAGAAGCCTGCCAAGGAATCCGCCTTGGCAGGCTTCCTGCTTTTGGCTTGGATAAGACAAGCGAATGCTGTTCGGGTGAGCCATGAACTATGCGAGGATGGTGATCGAGAAGGAAGCGCCGGAGGAATACGGCTACGACCGCATCCGCTTCAATCTCTCCGAAAGCTCGATCGCCGACCAGAAGCTTGCCGATATCGGCCTCTCGCTGCCCGACCTCACCTTGTTCTACGGCGAGCATCGCGGCGATAAGCAATTGCGCGCGCTGATCGCCGGGCAGGACAAAGCGCTATCCCCGGACGACGTGCTGGTTACAGCCGGCGCTGCCGGCGCGCTGTTCATCATTGCTACCTCGCTGCTTTCGGCCGATGACCATCTCGTCGTCGTGCGGCCGAACTATGCCACCAATATCGAGACGCCCAAGGCGATCGGCTGCGCGATCAGCTATGTCGATCTCGACTTCGACGAGGGCTTCGCCGTGGATGTCGCGCGCGTCGCGGCGGCGGTGCGGCCGAACACCAGGCTGATCAGCGTCACCTGCCCGCACAACCCGACCGGCACGATGATGACCGGCGCCGATCTCGACGCGTTGGTCGCGCTTGCCGAAAGCAGCCGCTGCCGGCTGCTGGTCGACGAAACCTATCGCGATCTGTCCTATGGCGAGCGCCTGCCCTCCGCGGCATCGCTCAGTCCAAGCGCGATCAGCGTCTGTTCCCTTTCGAAAGCATTTGGCATTCCGGGCATCCGGATCGGCTGGCTGGTCAGCAAGGACCACGCTCTGCAAGAGACGTTCCTCGCCGCCAAGGAGCGGATCGGCATCTGCGGCAGTGTCATCGACGAGGCGATCGCACGCTCCATGCTCGAGCGGCGCGATGCCTTCCTAGCATCGTTGTTGCCGGAGATGGCCAAGCGCCGCGATATCGTCCAGGCTTGGATCGACGGCGAGCCGCTGGTCGACTGGGTGCGGCCGCAAGGCGGTTTGGTCGGCTTTCCGCGTCTGAATGTCGATGCAGGTTTCGACCTCGACCGGTTCTACGCTCGGCTCCTGGAAGAACACGGCACTTATGTCGGTCCCGGCCACTGGTTCGAGATGCCGAAGCGCTTCTTCCGCGTCGGCTTCGGCTGGCCGAAGGAGGCGGAATTGCGCGGCGGGTTGCAAGCGATTTCCGCTGCGCTGAGAGACTGAGCCTCTTTCCACCGCGAACGATAATTCCAAAGATCCTTCATGCCGCGCCGATTTTTTGCGCGCGCGACGAAGCGAACTGGGCTAAGGGTCTCCGACCGGACCAGCGCCCACCGTGGAAGTGCCCCGCCGGCCGATGTCACAACGGGGCCCTCGAATCATGACCGCCGAAGCAACTTCACCTGAACAGCGCTACGCCGCCTTCCGGCACCGGCCGTATCTCAGCTACTGGACGGCGCGCTTCCTCACCACTTTCGCCACCCAGATCGTCTCCGTCGCCGTCGGCTGGCAGATCTACGACCTGACGCGCAATCCCTTGGACCTCGGCATCGTCGGCATCGTCCAGTTCCTGCCGTCGCTGCTCCTGGTGCTTGTCACCGGCGTCGTCGCCGACCGCTTCGGCCGCCGCCTGATCATGACATTGGCGTCGTTCGTCGAGGCCGGCTGTGCGCTCACTCTGTTGTTGCTGACGCTGCGCGGTCTTGGCGGCCCGCTGCCGATCTTCGTCGTGCTCGCCATGTTCGGCATCGCCCGCGCCTTCTACGGGCCGGCCTCGTCCTCGCTGGTCGCCAATCTGGTGCCGCCACAGGATTTCGCCAACGCCATTGCCTGGAATTCGTCCGCCTGGCAGACGGCAACTATCGTCGGCCCGGTCGCCGGCGGCCTGCTCTACGGCCTTTCGGCGGAGATCGCCTACGCTACTGCGGCGATCCTGATGCTTGTCGCCGCGCTGCTCGTCTTCACCATCCCCAAGCCCGCGCAGCAGACGGCTACCGACAAGCCGACGATGCAGACCCTGTTTGCCGGCTTTCGTTACATCTGGGGCGAGAAGATCGTGCTCGGCGCGATCTCGCTCGACCTGTTCGCGGTGCTGCTCTCCGGCGCCTCGGCGCTGCTGCCGGTCTATGCCCGCGACATTCTGGAGCTTGGGCCCTGGGGCCTCGGCCTGCTGCGCTCGGCGCCTGGGATCGGCGCCATCGCCGTGGCGGTCTGGCTCGCCGGCCATCCGATCCGCGACCATGCCGGCAAGATCATGCTCGGTTTCGTCGCCTTGTTCGGCGCCTTCACCGTCCTGTTCGGCGTCTCGACCATCACCTGGCTGTCGATCGTGGCGCTCGCCATGCTCGGAGCCACCGACATGTTCAGCGTCTATATCCGCGAGACGCTGATCCAGCTCTGGACGCCGGACGAGGTGCGCGGCCGCGTCAACGCCGTCAACCAGGTCTTCGTCGGCGCTTCCAATGAAGTCGGCGAGTTCCGCGCCGGCACCATGGCGGCGCTGATCGGAACTGTGCCGGCGGTGGTGATCGGCGGCATCGGCGCCATCGCGGTTGCCGGGATCTGGGCTTGGTTGTTCCCTGCGCTGCGGCAGGTGCGGCATTTGAATAGCAGGAACTAATTGCCGGCGCAGCAACTTGACGGCCGGACTAGAAGAGTGCAGCGGCTTCCCTCTGCAATTGCGGCAAAATCTATCCGACGGCCGGCTTGCCGAAGATCAGGCTCAAAAATTCGCCGAGCCAGCGCTTGAGGTGCATGTCCCAGATCAGCCGGCCGCCGAGATGATCGCGGCCGGGCTGCGCGCCGGGCAGCTCGAAGCGATGCGCGCCTCGCACCACCCAGCGCTGCATCATCACCCTGGTCAGCTCGCCATGAAACTGAATGCCCCAGGCATTCTCGCCATAACGAAAAGCCTGGTTGGGATAGGTTTCGGCCGTGGCGAGCAGCGTCGCGTCCTTCGGCAGGGAAAAGCCCTCGCGGTGGAATTGGTAGACCATCTCCGGCCAGTGCAGCAGTTTCTTGCCGGCGTCGGTCGCCTTCAGCGGATACCAGCCGATCTCGACCAGTCCTTCGCCATGACCCTCGACCCTGCCGCCAAGATACCTGGCGAGCATTTGCGCGCCGAGGCAGATCCCAAGAAAAGGCCGGTTTTCCTTGAGCGGGATTTCGAGCCACTCGGTCTCACGCCGGACGAACTCGTCCTGGTCGTTGGCGCTCATCGGCCCGCCGAAGATCACCGCCCCGGCGTGGCCGTCCAAAGTGCAGGGAAGCTCTTCGCCAAGCGGCGGCCGGCGAATGTCGAGATCGAAACCTTCTTCCAGAAGCATATGGCCGACGCGGCCGGGGCTCGAAGTCTCCTGATGCAGCACGATCAGGATTTTTGGTCTCGGCCTGGGTCTGGGTGGCATGGAAGAAGAAAGGTCCAGCTATTCGTCGCTCGATGTGCCCCGAGCGCCCGGGGCTTCGGCCGCCGCCTTGCGGCGCGCCTCGATGCGGTCGTGGCGCTCGACACCGATCAGTTCGGCGACGCGCCAGACGGTGTTGTCCTCGAGCTCGTGCAGCTCGCCGTCGGCGTAGACGATCTCCCACATCAGGCCGATGAAGGCCTTGCGCGCCTCGGCATCCAGATGGCGCTTGAGCACGCTGGTGAAGGCATAGAGGTCGATCGCCTCGTTATCGGCACGCTCGCCGGCGGCGGCCAGCGCGTCGAGCTCGTCGCCGCTGATCGAATAGGTCTCGGCCAGGATCTCCTTGAAGCGCTCCCACTCGATATCCTGGCGCACGCCGTCGGCGTTCATCACGTGATAGAGCAGCGCCGAGGCCGCGACGCGCGGATCGTCCGCGCTTGGCTTGCTCGCGCCCGCAGCAGGCAAATCCCTCAGGAAGGACAATACGCGTTCGAACATCGATGCTTTTTCCCTGTCCGCCAAGCCGAGCCTCAAAACAAACGAAACCGGCGCGGCGATTTTTCCGCCTCGTCTTCCGGCGTCACGCCGGGATCATCCGGCAAGCGCGGCAACTCCGGCGCCTGCTCGACCACCGTGTCATCGGCGGCGGCGACCGCGGTTTCCCTCTCGATGCCGTTCGGCGCCTCGGCGGCCGCCTTCTCGGCCGAACTATCGGGCTCAAGGTCGATCGCTCTCTCGTCAGCCGGCAAAGCGGGCGCCGATGCAGCGATCGCGGGAATTTCCTCCTCAACCTCGCTGTCGATTAGTTGCCCGAGCCGCTCCATCGGCGCGCGCCAAGTGAACGCGTCGAGCTTGCCGGTGATCGGCGATACCGGCGCCCAGCGCTCCGAGACGACACCGTCCGCCACCCAGGCCGGATCGCGCGGCGCGCGCACAGCCTTGGACAGCAGCTGCCGCACCTTGCCCTGGTCGCCGCTTTCGGCCTCCTCGATGTCGGCCAGCAACAGATAGGCGCCTTCGCGGCGATCAATGCGGATGGCGGATTCCGCCTCGCGCCTGGCGGTGGCGAAATCCTGCGCGTCGAGCGCGGCGCGCGCCACCGCCATCGACGATTCGGCATGGTTCTTCTTCAATTCCTGCAGCTTTTTCGCCCGATTGAGGCGATCGAGCACGGCATCGCCCGGCCTCGCATGGATGTAGAGCTCGGCGATGTCCGGATGCGGTTCGGCCCGCCAAGCGGTCTCCAGGATCTTGGAACCCTTGCGCACATCGTTGTGCTTGATCAGCAGGTTGGCCGCGATCACCGCGGCCGGCGCGAAATCGGGCGCCAGCTTGTTGGCTTCGAGCGCCGCGGTCCGGGCAGCGTTCGGATCGCTGTCGACCAGCGCCTGCGCCTTGGCAGTGAGCAGCACGGCGCGGCGGCGGTTGGCGGCATCGCGTTCGATTTGCCTTGTCGATTTCTGCGCCTCGACCAGCTTCAACGCGCCGTCCCAGTCGCCGCGCTCGGTCAGCTCTTCAAGCGTCGATTCCGCCGCCCAGGCAAGCTGCGGTGCCACAGCTGCGGCACGACCGGCATAGTGGCGCGCGGCGTTGCGGTCGCCCAGTCGCTCAGCTTCGAGATAGAGCCCGCGCAGGCCGAGCAGTCGCATCTCCGGATCATCGAGCATGCGCTCGAACTTTTCCCGCGCGCCGTCATGGTCGCCTTCGAGCAGCGAGGCCTGCGCATCGAGCAGGTTGATCAGCGGCTCCTGGTCGGAACTGATCAACTTGGCCGCCTCCTTGGTCTTCTTACGCGCCAGCGCGCCGTCGCCGGCGCCGGCCGCGATCATCCCCGTCGACAGCGCCTGGTAGCCGCGATCGCGGCGGCGGACCCGGAAATAGCGCGAGATCGCGTAGGGGCTGTTCCACAGCGACTTGATCAGCCACCAGACGATCATCACCGCTGCGACCACGGCGACGATCGCCACCGCCGCCACCATCAGCGTGACCTGGTACTGGTAACCGTTGAAGGTGACGATCATCTCGCCCGGCCGGTCGGCCAGCCAGGCAAAGCCGAGCCCCAGCGCGAACACGACGGCGAGGAAGGCGAGGATGCGGATCATCTGACGTTCCTCATGCCTTGGTCGCGCCGGCAATCAGCGCTTCGATCTGCTTTTCGACCTCGAGCCGCGCCTTCAGTTTGCCGGCGAAATCGGCGCCGGCCGCCTTCGACGCATCGGGCAGGGTATCGTATTCGGCGAGAGCCTTGGCATAGTCGCCCTGGCTGACTGCCACTTCAATGCGCGCGACCGTTTCCGGCACGCCCTTGCCTTCGACGGCGCCGACCGGCCGCACCTGCACCAGCGATTTCGCGCTCGACACCAGGCTTTGGAAGAAGCCGGCATTCTGGTCGACCGGCGTTGCCGCTTCGACCATGGCGTTGGCGGCGGCGTCGGCCTCGGAAGCGATGGTGGCTCGCGTGGGCACGCCTTTTTCCGCATAGCCGCGCAGAACGCCAAGCTCCGGCGCGTTGGGCGCAATCGCGGCGAACGTGTCGAGCTCGGTCGTGAACGGCGCGCCGCGATCGAGCGCCGCCTTCAGCGCCGAAGCGGCAATCGCCAGCGCGATCTTCGGCTGCGAGGCCTGCGCCTCGACCTTGCCGGAGAGCTGCTGCACCGACTGTTCCAGCGCAGCGATCCGGCTGTCCGCCGCCTTCGCCGCGTCGCCCGCCGATTTCACAAGCGCGTCGAGCCCGGCGAGCTTCTCGTTGAGCGGGGCGAGATCGACCGGTGCAGCATTTCCGGCCTTCTCCAGGTCGGCGACCGACGTCTCGATCTGGCCGACCTTGTCGGTGAGCGCCTTGAGCGCGGCGCCGTCGCCGCCCTGTCCGGCCGAGGATTTCAGCGCCGCGACGTCCGACTTCACCTGGTCGAGCGCCGAGGACAGGCCGTCGACCTTGGCCGAAGCGCCGGTATCGGTCGTTTCCTTGAGTGCCGCGATTTGGCTTCTCAGCGAGGCGATCTCGCCGGTGACGCCGTCGGGCGAGGGCCCGCCGACCGAAGTCGGAGAGCCGAGCAGCCCTACCGCTTGCAGAAGGCCGGCGCCGGCAAGCGCGACAACGCCGCCGATCACGCCGGCGGCAATCATGTTGACGCCTGAGCGCCTGGCGGCCGGGAAGTCGCGATCGTCGCTTCGGGTTTCGCTCGGCTTCGCCGTCGAGGCGGCAAAACTGGTCTTGGCTGCCGACGCATCCTCGAAACTGTAGCCGAAGCTTTTTGGTTCGCTCTTCGGAGCCTCATCAGTGCCTGGATAGGATGCTTCCGCCCCATCCTTGTTGGTTCCAGCCTGGTCAGCTCCGCCCTGCGCCGCGTCGGTGTGTTCCCACGGCTCGATGTCGGCCTGTTCGGCATGGATCGGCTCTTCGGGAGCTTCCGGCTGCGAAGCAGCAGCCCCTTCCTCTGCCTTCGCCTCGTCGGTTCGTTCCGTGTTGGTATCGGTATTGGCGGCATCCTCGTCGGTGATTCGCGAGACGGCGCCGGGTTCGAGTTCGATGGTCACCGGCTCGCGGCGGCTCTTCGAATGTCGCACCTTAGGCGTCTTGACCATGCTTGGGCTCCGCAAATTGGCTTGAGGATGGTTCAAAGGGTCTAGAGCTCAAGGATGCTCTACCACATCACCAAGCGGTGAAAAGGGGCGGTGTGATGACGCGGCTCAGCTCGTTAGCGACAAAAGCTGGAACAGCGCGTCCTCGGCGGGTTTAGAGGCAATGCGAACCTTTTGCCCGCCAACCCCGTCCAATTCTTTGGCGATTCTTACGGACAGGGCCAAAAACTCCGCCCGTTCAAGGAGATGCCGCAGTGCTGGGCGCATGGCCAGGCCAATCATCACGGGTGCCGCCTTGGCCGAATAGAGCAGCACTGCCTCGACCGGCGTGCCCGACAATCGGGCAACGACGGCATCGTCGCCATAGTCCAATTCGATGGTGTCGTAGGTCTCGACAGGCCGGACACGCACCCGGGCTGCCGCCAGCCGTTCTTCGAACACCGGAAAGCGCAGGCGGCCACAAAGATAAACCATCTCCTTGCCCGTCAGTTCGGCGGTTATCTGACCGGCCAGTGCTTCGGCATCGCCTGGGCCTTCAAAGACGGACGTAAATCCAGCCGCACGGCAGGCTTCCGCAGTCCTTGTCCCGACCGCATGGCAAGGCAGGGCGGCAAGCGCGGCGACCAGTTCCTTGGGCGCATAGCGCACCGCATTGGCGCTGGTGACGGCAACCGCGGCAGCAGCGGGCAAGACGCTTGCCTCGACCGGCAACGCCACTGTTTCCGTCAGTGGCAGCAGGACGGGCTGGAACCCCTGGGCCTGAAGCCGCCGGGCCGTGCGGGAGGCGCCCGGTTCCGGCCTCGTCACCAGGACGCGGACCATGTCAGGCCCAGCCGTCGAAGAATTTTGCGCCGGCCTTGGCGCGAACGGCCCGCGCGGCTTCCGCGCCGATATTCGCCGCGTCCCGGGCCGGGCCATTCAATCTGACCTCATGCGACTCGGTGCCGTCGGGCGAGATGATCAGCCCGGCGAAAGACAGGTTTTCGTCCGAGACGGTCGCATGGCCGGCGATCGGCGTGCGGCAGGAGCCGTCGAGCGCAGCAAGAAAGGCGCGCTCACAGGCCAGCGCCTGGCCGGTCGGCATGTCGTGAATAGCCGCCAGCATATTTTCGACCACGCCGTCGCCGATGCGGCTTTCGATGCCGATCGCCCCCTGCCCCGGCGCCGGCGGAAAGACATCCAGCGGCATCAGATCGGTGATCACGCTCTCGAGCCCGAGCCGCTTCAGCCCGGCATAGGCGAGGATGGTGCCTTCGGCCACGCCCTCATCCAGCTTGCGCAGTCTGGTCTGCACATTGCCGCGGAACATCACCACATTGAGGTCCGGCCGCATCCTGCGGAGCAGCGCCTGGCGCCGGAGCGACGACGAGCCGATCGTGGCGCCATGCGGCAGATCGGCGATCCGCTTCGCGGTCTTGCCGATGAAGGCGTCGCGCGCGTCCTCGCGCGGCAGGAAGACGGAAAGCTCCAGCCCGTTGGGCAGCACCGTCGGCATGTCCTTCGAGGAATGCACGGCGATATCGATGCGGCGATCGAGCAGCGCTTCCTCGATCTCCTTGGTGAACAGGCCTTTGCCGCCCGCTTCCGACAACGGCCGGTCCTGAATGCGGTCGCCGCTGGTCGAGATCGGCACAATTTCGAAGGCCTGCTCTGGCAGGCCATGCGCCTGCATGAGCCGCGCCCGCGTCTCATGCACCTGGGCGAGCGCCAGCGGGCTGCCGCGTGTTCCGATTTTCAAGGTTGTTTGCATGGCGCGCGGTCCGTGATAACCCCCTAGGCGATTCCGAGGTCTGCCGAGATTCAGGTCAGGCCGAGCCGAAAAAAGCGGATTTCGAGAACCGGAGCGGAGCGTACTTTTGGGTACGTGAGCGCCGGAAGCGCAGAAAACCGCCATTCGCAGGCCGGCACCACCTGACTATCGACAGACCTCCTATATAGGAAAGGTCGGAGACACAATCTTCGAGGACAGCGACGAATTGATCCGCGTTCTGGGCATTGAGACAAGCTGCGATGAGACGGCCGCCAGCGTGGTGGCGCTGGACGGCGACTCCGCGCCCGAAATCCTCTCCAATGTCGTCTTGAGCCAGATCGAGGAGCATGCCGCCTTCGGCGGCGTCGTGCCCGAGATTGCCGCGCGCGCCCATGTCGAGGCGCTGGATGGGATCGTCGAGGCAGCGCTGACCGATTCGGCCGTATCGCTCGATGAGGTCGACGCCGTCGCCGCGACTGCCGGGCCGGGGCTGGTCGGCGGGCTGATCGTTGGTCTGATGACCGCCAAGGCGATCGCCGCCGCCGCGAACAAGCCGCTGATCGCCATCAACCACCTCGAAGGTCACGCGCTGACTGCCCGGCTGACCGAGGGGCTCGACTTTCCCTATCTGCTCTTGCTGGTCTCCGGCGGCCACACCCAGATCGTCGCGGTGCGCGGCGTCGGCGACTACCAGCGCTGGGCAACGACCATCGACGATGCGCTGGGCGAGGCTTTCGACAAGACGGCCAAGATGCTTGGCCTGCCCTATCCGGGCGGGCCCAACGTAGAAAAGACAGCGGCCAGCGGCGATGCGAGCCGCTTTGCCTTCCCGCGTCCGATGAAAGGGTCGGCGCAGCCGGATTTCTCCTTCTCCGGCCTGAAGACGGCTGT
>NZ_RZSV01000440.1:0-1834 GCF_004023205.1 Mesorhizobium sp. M1A.F.Ca.IN.020.03.2.1
CATCTTGGGCGTGGCGTCGGCGATGACCGTCGGCTGGAAGAACGAGCCGCCGAGCGCATGGCGATTGCCGCCGGCAACGACCTTGCCGCCCTTCGAGGTGGCATCGGCGATCAGTTCCTCGACCTTCTCGACCGCTTTCTCGTCGATCAGCGGCCCCTGCTGCACGCCTTCTTCCAGGCCGGAGCCGACCTTCAGACTGTTGCTGGCAGCGGCGAGCTTCTCGACGAACTTGTCATAGATACCCGCCTGGACGAGGAAGCGGTTGGTGCAGACGCAGGTCTGGCCGGAATTGCGGTACTTCGCGGTGATGGCGCCGGTGACGGCGCGATCGATGTCGGCATCGTCGAAGACCAGGAACGGAGCATTGCCGCCGAGTTCCATCGACACTTTCTTGACCGTCGTCGACGACTTCTGAATCAGGATCTTGCCGACCTCGGTCGAGCCGGTGAAGGTGATCTTCTTGACCAGCGGGTTGGCGCAGATCTCGTCGCCGATCTCGCCGGCCGAACCTGTCAGGATGTTGATGGCGCCCTTGGGGAAGCCGACCTCTTCGGCGAGCGCGCCCCAGGCGAGGCCCGAATAAGGCGTCTGCGAGGCCGGTTTGACCACGGCCGTGCAGCCCGCGGCCAGCGCCGGTCCGAGCTTGCGGGCGAGCATCGAGGACGGGAAGTTCCATGGCGTGATGGCGGCAATGACGCCGACCGGCTCCTTCGTCACCAGGATGCGGCGGTCGCCCCAGGGCGACGGCACGATGTCGCCATAGGTGCGGCGGCCTTCCTCGGCGAACCAGAGGATATAGCTCGCGGCCGAGCCGATCTCGCCCTTGGATTCGAACAGCGACTTGCCCTGCTCGATGGTGAGCAACTCGGCCAGCACGTCCTGATTGTCCATCATTGCGTCGTGCAGCTTGCGCAGAAGCTTCGAGCGCTCGAGCGCGGTGGTCTTGCGCCAGCTCTTGAATGCTTCATCGGCGGCCTCGATGGCGCGGCGGGTTTCGGCCTTGCCGGCCTTCGGCACGGTGCCGATCTTCAGGCCGGTCGCCGGATTGTTGACGTCGATGGTCTGGCCGCTGTCGGCCTGCACCCATTCGCCGTTGATGAGATTGGCCTGGCGCATGAAATGACTGGTTTTCTGAAGCATGGTCTGGCCTCCGTTCGGCGCGCTGATCGGCCGTTTTTCTGGATATTCGGGGGCGTGCAAGGCTGCACGCTGGCGCATTGCTCTTACCTAGGGAAAGCCCGGCAAGCAATCACAAGATGGCATATAGGGGTTGGGCCAGCAAAAACGAGCGCTAGCCGAACACATGCAGGACCACCGTCAGCCAGAAGGATGTGGTGAGCACCGCGCTGGCCGTGGCGATCGTCATCTGGTTGGACGCCAGCGCCTGGCCGGTGTTGAATTGGACGGCGATGAGATAGGAATTGATGCCGGAAGGCAGCGCCGCCACGACCACGGCGACCTTTGCCGTCAGCGGCGGCAGGCCGAGCAGCCAGACCGCGAGCAGCACCAAGGCCGGCATCAGGAAGAGTTTCAGCGCCGACAGCGCGAGCGCTGGGCGCACGTTGCCGGAAATGCCGAAGCGGCGCAGGCTGAGCCCCATCGCAAACAGCGCCACCGGCCCGGCCGTATCGGCCAGCGCGTCGACCAGCCGCTCGATCAGCGGCGGCAGCGGCGCGCCGATGAAGCGCCAGGCGAGCCCCGCGAGAATGCCGATGATCAGCGGGTTGACGAACAGCCGCCTGAGGAAATTCCGGATGACGCGCAACGGATGCACAGACTCGTCGTCGCGACGACCGAACATCTCGAACAGCACGATTGACGCCATCATCATGAC
>NZ_RZSV01000441.1:0-1821 GCF_004023205.1 Mesorhizobium sp. M1A.F.Ca.IN.020.03.2.1
CCCGCCTTGCGGGGGAGATGGCCGGCAGGCCAGAGGGGGGTGTGGAGGATCTCGGCCTTGCCGCCGTTGATCTGATCGTCGGTGCGGCGCGATGACAATCGCCGCTGTTCAATCCAAGCCCGTGCCCGCCATCCTGCCCGGCAACGGCGGCATGCGCGGGGCGCTCTCCGACCTCTTCTGGCGCCGGCCGATACTTCTCTTGCTGCTCATGCTGCTGCCGCCGCTTCTGTGGCTGGGCATCGTCTATATAGGCTCGCTTTTCGCGCTGCTTTTGCAGAGCTTTTTCTCGATCGACGAGTTCTCCGGCCTGATCAACCGCGAGTTCACGCTGAAGACCTATGGCGACCTGTTCCAGGCCGCCAATCTCGACATCATCCTGCGCACGGTGACGATGGCGGCGCTCGTGACGCTCGCCTCCGCGGTCATCGCGTTCCCCATCGCCTATTACGCGGCGCGCTATGCGCGCGGCCGCTGGAAGGCGCTGTTCTATCTCGGCGTCATGCTGCCGCTCTGGTCGAGCTATCTGGTCAAGATCTACGCCTGGAAACTGATCCTCGCCAAGGAAGGCATTCTCACTTGGCTGTTAGGCAAGCTCGGCCTGCTATGGCTGCTCGAGGCCTGGCTGTCGTTGCCGATCGTTGGCGGCAACTCGCTGTCGGTCTCCTTCACCGGCACCTTCATCGTCTTCGTCTATGTCTGGCTGCCGTTCATGATCCTGCCTGTGCAGGCGGCGCTGGAACGCGTCCCCGGCAACCTCGTCGAGGCCTCGTCCGATCTCGGCGCCTCGCCCGGCCAGACCTTTCGTAACGTGCTCTTCCCGCTGGCGCTGCCGGGCATCGTCGCCGGCTCGATCTTCACCTTCTCGCTGACATTGGGCGACTACATCATCCCGCAGATCATCGGCACCTCGCGCCTGTTCATCGGCCAGGCCGTCTATTCGCAGCAAGGCACCGCCGGCAACATTCCTTTAGCCGCCGCCTTCACCGTGGTGCCCATCGTCTTCATGGGCTTCTATCTGTGGGGCGCCAAGCGCATGGGAGCTTTCGATGCGCTCTGATCGCGGCCAATCCGCTCCGCTCGGGCTGAAGATCGCCGCCGCCTGCGGCCTGCTCTTCCTGCATCTGCCGATCCTTTTGATCTTCGTCTATGCCTTCACCACCGAAGAGAAGAGTTTTGTGTGGCCGCCACCGGGTTTGACCACGCAATGGTTCGCCGTCACCTGGAACAGGCCGGATGTCTGGGAGGCGCTGTCGCTGTCGATCCGCGTCGCTGCCATTTCGACCGCGATCGCGCTGGTTCTTGGCACGCTCTGCGCCGCTGCGGTTTCGCGCACGCGCTTCTTCGGCCGCGAGGCGATTTCATTGCTCGTCATCCTGCCGATCGCGCTGCCCGGCATCATCACCGGCATCGCGCTGCGCTCGGCTTTTGCGCTCGCCGACATCCCGTTCTCGTTCTGGACGATCGTGCTCGGCCACGCCACTTTCTGCGTGGTCGTCGTCTACAACAATGCCGTCGCCCGTTTTCGCCGCACCTCAGGCTCGATGATCGAGGCCTCGATGGATCTCGGCGCCGACGGTTTTCAGACGTTTAGGCATGTCGTGCTGCCCAACATTGCAACCGCGCTGCTTGCCGGCGGCATGTTGGCCTTTGCGCTGTCCTTCGACGAGGTCATCGTCACCACCTTCACCGCCGGCCAGCAGCAGACTGTGCCGATCTGGATGCTGGAGGAGCTGATCAGACCGCGGCAGCGTCCGGTCACCAATGTCGTCGCCATGGTCGTCGTGCTGGTGACGCTGCTGCCGATCCTCTTTGCCTATTACC
>NZ_RZSV01000442.1:0-1771 GCF_004023205.1 Mesorhizobium sp. M1A.F.Ca.IN.020.03.2.1
GGTCCAGAACGGATCGCCCTGCATCTCGGCCGCGATCGCCCCGCAAAAACATGCCCCCGTTTCGATCCTGCCTTCCATCCCATCGCTCCTGATCGTGCTGAATTCCGTCGGCCGCGCTGTGCGCCGGTGGCGTGCTCAGTGGGAACATCAAAACCGGCAGCGAGTTCCTTCGGGCGGGCAACGCGCGGAGCGGCCCCAGCGGGCGGGCTTGCGCCGGAAGCAACGATCGGTCAAACCATAGGCCAGGTTCCTTGAAGAGGTTTGCCGCGCAAATGGCAAAAAGACGCTCCGGCTCTCGGCTGTTTTCAATTTCGGCCGCAAGAAACCGTCTTTCGGCGGGGCATCACTAGTCATGCGCTGTTGCCGGCACGAGAATCTGCAACGCGCGGAGGAGACCAAGGTCGGTTCGCATGTCGTTCGTGACGGCTGGACCGAGGGGGTATGCGGAGCGCTCGATCCGGCCTGTTGGCCGGCCATCAGGCGGGCGTCCGTCGTTCAGATCACGTAGCTTACTCAGCGCTCAAACCGAAACGGACGTGCCCGCCGAAGCGACTTCTCCTTCGTACGGACATGACCGATGCCTGACAAACTGAATTCCTCATTTCCCAGCGCCGATCCGCAAAGCTGGCTGACCACGCATGGAATAAGCGAGGTCGAGTGCCTCGTGCCCGATGTCAACGGTGTGCTGCGCGGCAAGGCCTTGCCGGCGGCCAAGTTCCTGAAGTCGCTCGAGGACCTTGCGCTCTACCTGCCGAGCAGCGCTTTCCTGGTCGCGATCGACGGCCGCTATTCCGGCTCCATCGATGAAGGGTTCGCGTATCAGGACCCCGACATGCGCATGGTGCCCGACCTGTCGACGCTCAGCCTTGCGCCCGGCGGCAGGGTCGGCAAGGCCTATGTCTTTGCCGATACGTTTCACATGGACGGACGGCCGTCGATGGCTTCGCCGCGCCATGTGCTGAGGGCCGTGCTCGATCTTTACCGCCGGCGTGGCTGGCACGCCGTGACGGCGCCGGAGCTCGAATTCTACCTCACGGCGCCAAATCCCGATCCGGATCGGCCGCTGACCGCGCCGGTCGGGCGCAATGGACGGCCGGAAAGCGTGCAGCATCCCTATGACATGCAGGCGCTGGAGGAGTTCGAAGCGGTGACGCGTCGCCTCTATGAGCACGCCGCGGCGGCCGGCCTGCCGCTCGACACGCTGATCCATGAATCCGGCACGGCGCAGCTCGAGATCAACTTCCTCCATGGCGACCCGCTGGCGCTGGCCGACAAGGTGCTGTTGTTCAAGCGTATGGCCAGGCAGGCGGCGCAAGCGAGCGGTATGCACGCCACCTTCATGGCGAAGCCGATCGCGGCGCAGGCCGGCAGCTCGATGCATCTTCACATGTCCATCATCGACGAAGGCGGCGAGCCCCTGTTTGCCGGCAAAGACGGCGAGGACACAGAAATGTTCGCGCACTTCATCGGGGGCCTGCAGAAATACGTGCCTGAAATCATGCCGCTGTTTGCACCGAACGTGAACTCGTATCGCCGCATCCGGCCGGGCCACAGCGCGCCGGCCAATATCGAGTGGTCGCATGACAACCGCTCCTGCGGCTTGCGGGTGCCAATGGGCGGGCGCGCCGCGCGGCGGGTGGAGAACCGACTGCCCGGGGCCGACGCCAATCCCTACCTCGCCATGGCCGGCTCGCTCATCGCCGGATATCTCGGCGTCGAGGAGAAGCTGGCCCGCTCGCCGGAGGCCTTTGGCAACGCCTATCGCAGCCAG
>NZ_RZSV01000443.1:0-1768 GCF_004023205.1 Mesorhizobium sp. M1A.F.Ca.IN.020.03.2.1
GGCGCGGCCCGAGCAGGATCTTCGGGTCGAGCGCGCCGTCCTGCAGCGCTACTTCGGAGTCGCCGCCGAGGCCGAAGGTGCGCATGGCGACGGCTTCGACCATGGTACGGAAGCCGCCGACGGTGGCGCCTTCCGGATCGAGCCGCGGCCGGCCGCTATCGAGCACGGCGACGTCGGTGGTGGTGCCGCCGATGTCGGAGACCATGGCGTCGTCCAGCCCGGTCATGTGGCGGGCGCCGACCAGGCTGGCCGCCGGGCCGGAGAGGATCGTCTCGATCGGCCGCTGGCGGGCGAAGGCCGCCGACACCAGCGCGCCGTCGCCGCGCACCACCATCAGAGGTGCGGCGATGCCGCGCCGGCCAAGAAAGCCTTCGGTCGCCGCGACCAGCCGGTCGATCATCGAGATCAGCCGGGCGTTGAGCAAAGTGGTGAGCGCGCGGCGCGGACCGCCGAGCTTGGCCGAAAGCTCGTGGCTGGCGGTGACCGGCAGGCCGGTTTTTTCGCGGATCAGGTCGCGCGCGGCGAGCTCATGCGCCGGATTGCGGGTGGCGAAATAGGCGCAGACGGCGAAACCCGACACCGAACCCCCAAGCTCCGGCAACGCCGCCTCGAGGCCGGAAAGATCGAGCTTCGCGGCATTGCCGTGCACGTCGTGGCCGCCGGGGCAGAACACCACCGGATCGCTGCCGAGAGCCGTCTTCAGCCCGTCGCGGGCAAGGTCGGCCTCGGAAAAGCCGATCATCACCAGCGCCACGCGCCCGCCCTGGCCCTCGACCAGCGCGTTGGTGGCAAGCGTGGTCGACATCGACACCAGCTTGATCGCGGCCGGGTCGGTAGCGGATTTTTCCAGCACCGCGTCGACCGCGCCGGAAATGCCGACGGCGAGGTCGTGGCGCGTGGTCAGCGCCTTGGCCTTGGCCAGCACCTTGCCCTTGCTCGGGTTGTCCAGGGGCCCGCCCTCCTCCGACCACAGCACGGCATCGGTATAGGTGCCGCCGGTGTCGATGCCGAGGAAGAGCGGTTTTGGCTTGGCGGTCATTTGGCGGTGGCAAGTCCGGGCGAGAGGTTTGGTGCCTGCCCCTTAGCCGATACGGGCCGGCGGATAAAGGCGGGAGCGATGGGCCAAGGGAGGGGCAAGCTCCCTTCTCCCCCTGTGGGAGAAGGTGGATCGGCGCGCAGCGCCGAGACGGATGAGGGGTGCTCCAGCTTGGCAAATACGCCCATCGGCATCATCGCCAAGGCTGCAGATCTTCGTCCCGCACATAGGCAATGATGGTATCGCAGACAGCATCGAGTTCCTTCAGAACGTCGTCATTCCAGAACCTCAACACGCGAAATCCCCTCGCCTTCAATTCGGCGTCGCGCTCCTGGTCGTGGGGCGAGTCCGCATGCTGACTGCCATCGATTTCGATGATAAGCCGAGCCTCGGCGCAAACGAAGTCGGCAACGAATCTACCCACTGGCACCTGCCGGCGGAACTTGATCTTGTCGAGACGGCGGCCGCGCAGCTCCTGCCACAGACGGTCCTCCGCTTCTGTCGACTCGCGCCGCATCCGACGAGCGAAATTGCGCTTGGCCGGGGTTACGGGTTGATGCGGCATGGCGGAAGACTAGGCCTCATTTCGTCCAATTCTCCAACATCGCACTCCGTCCAACACCCCTCATCCGTCTCGGCGCTGCGCGCCGATCCACCTTCTCCCACAAGGGGAGAAGGGGTGCCCTACTCCGCCAGATCCACCGTCTCCGTCGAGTGGTCAGTGCAGATGAA
>NZ_RZSV01000444.1:0-1758 GCF_004023205.1 Mesorhizobium sp. M1A.F.Ca.IN.020.03.2.1
TTCGAAATTGCTGCACCGCAACATAGCTTGCCATTCTCGGGGCAAGTAGGCAACCTCGTAGTTTCGGAAAGCGGATTTTTTTGGGAACGGCGCCAGCGCTGACGCTTTTGTCGGATCATTCTGTTGCGGCATTCGTTGCCGGCATCAGGAAGCGCATCGGCGGCACCTGCTGCTTTGCAGCAATGCCGGCGCGGCGGAGCAGGGCGTCCAGCTTGTCGGCCGCCACGCCGCGAACGATCGGGATCAGATTGGACTGGCTGGCCAAGGCATAGGCGGCAGCCGATGCCAGGCCGCGCTCCGCCTTCACGTCAAGGAAATTGCGCAGCCGGTATTTGTCGCGCACATGGCGCTCGTGGCGCCGCAACGCAGCCTTCGAGCCCTCCGGCAGGTTGCCCAGCGCCAGCAAGGCCAGGTCGGCATCGGCAAGCCGCTTCAGATCCTGCGTCCTGTGGCGGCCGCTCAGCGAATCGGCGCGAACGATCGCACCATAGCCGCAGGACTTGATGATCTTGAAACGCGCGCCGCGGGCGACCGCGCGCGCATAGAGCTCGTAGTCCTCACCGAGCCGCAGGTTTTCATCGTAGCTCAGCCCGTGACGTTCGAGGAACGCCCGGCTGATCACCGGCTTGAGGAAGCCCAGTTCGCCGCGCAGCACGCGGCGACGGGAAATGTTGCCTTCGATGAAACGCTCGAAGTCGAGGAATTGTGGTTCTGGCGCGAAGGAGGGAGCCGCGACCTTGGTGGGGTCGGTCGCGGCATCGTCCCTGATCAGCATGATGTTGTCCGCCGCGAAATCCCAGTCGGGGCTGGCAAACAGCGGGCGGAAACGCCCCTCGAGGAAGAAATCGTCGGCGTCGAGGATGCTGATGAAAGGCGAAACGGAAGCCTTGATCGCGGCGTTGCGCGCAAAGGACGGACCATGGTTGACGTCGAGACGCATCACCTTGAGCCGGCCGCTGCCATCATCGGCGGCGCGCGCCACATTCTGTGTGTCGTCGGTGGAGGCGTCGTCGACCACGACGACTTCCGCCACCTCCGGCTCGCGCAGAGCCGAAGCGATGGCGACCGGTATGGTCCGCGCCGCGTTGCGGGCGGCGATGATGACGCAGACCCTTGGGGTCGTCACGGCCATGATTCACCTTTCGATTGCGTGAGTGACAGCCCGCCTATGAATGCAAAACCGATCTTCATGCGTTGCCCCGCACCGGCGCGGCCGCGGCCGGCCGCTCGAAGATCCGCCGGCTGAGATCGGCGGAAGCCGCCCAGCCGGCCTCAGTCAGATAGCGCACCGGCTCGCGACCGCAGAGCTCCCACAGCACCGTCCGCCGCTGCGGCCAGCGCAACGAGGACAGCCAGGGCGCGATCACCATGTGGAAGAGGTCGGCATTGTCGATGCGCGCCAGGATCCGGGTGGCGCGGTCCGAAAGCAGCGTGCCGGTACCGCCAAGCAGAACATCGGCCGCGCGCAAAGCAAGCAGCAGCGTGTCGGCGAGGCCCTGCTCAGCGGCATGGTCGAGCAGTTTCTGCTGCTCGGCTTCGTTCAGCCGGCCGGCCGCGGCTCTGACGTCGCAGACATAGCCGGCGCAGGGCTCGCGGTTGAAGAAGGCTTTGGCGACGCTGATGCAGGACAAGAGCAACGTGTCGGACGCCGATATCAGGGGCATGGAGGCGCCCGCAACCTTGACCTCGCGCTTGCGGCGCAGGAAGCCGTCGATGTCGCGCGGGCTCGGCGAGCCCGGCTGCTGCAGCCGATAATGG
>NZ_RZSV01000445.1:0-1739 GCF_004023205.1 Mesorhizobium sp. M1A.F.Ca.IN.020.03.2.1
GTATTCGTCGGCGTCATGCAGTATTCGACCAAGACGGTGATCGAGATGATCGCCGACGGGCGCTGCCTGGCCCCCGAGCCCGGCGACATCTACATCGTCAACGACCCCTATCTCGGCGGCACGCATCTGATGGACGTGCGCTTCGTCATGCCGGTCTACCGCGACGGCAAGATCTTCTGCTGGCTGTCCAACACCGGCCATTGGCCGGATATCGGCGGCGCGGTGCCTGGCGGCTTCTCGGCCTCGGCCACCGCCGTCGAGCAGGAAGGTCTGCGGCTGCCACCGGTGAAGCTGTTCAAGAGGGGCGTGCTCGATCCCGAGATCTACGCTATCATCTGCTCCAACATTCGCGTCGCCGACCAGCGCATCGGCGACATCCGCGCCCAGGCTGCGGCGCTGCTGATCGGCCAGGACAGGCTCAATGAAATCCTGGATCGTTACGGCGACGAAACCGTCGTCGAGGCGATCGCCGAATTGCGCCGCCGCGCCGCCGAACAGATGCGCGCCTCGATCGCCGTTATCCCGGACGGCGTCTACCGCTCGCAAGCTTTTGTCGATTCCGACGGCGTGGTGAACGAGCCGCTGACCATCAATCTCGCCGTCGAGAAGAAGGGCGACAGCCTGACCTTCGATTTCGCCGGCTCGTCAAAGCCCTGCGCAGGCCCGATGAACAGCGTGCTGGCGACGACGCTGTCATCAGTCTACCTCGCCATGCGCCATATCTTCCCCGAAGTGCCGATCAGCGCCGGCGCGTTCGAGCCGCTCAATGTCAAGCGGCCGGAAGGTACCTTCCTCGACGCCAAATATCCGCGGCCGGTCTCGGGCTGCGCGGCGGAGGTTTCGCAGCGTATTGCGGAGGCCGTGTTCGCGGCGATGGTGCAGGCATTGCCGGAGAAAGTGACGGCAGCGCCCGCCGGTTCCAGCGGCAATTTCGCGCTCGGCGGCAACGACCCGACGCGCGGCCGCGACTATGTCATGTACCAGATTTCGGGCGGCGGCTATGGCGGCAATGCGGGTCATGACGGCTTGAGCAATGGATGCTCGACCATCGGCATTTCGAAATCGCCGCCGGTCGAAATCATGGAGCAGGCGTTCCCGGTGCTCTACCGCCATTACGCGCTGCGCGAAGGCTCCGGGGGCGCCGGCAAACATCGCGGCGGCTTCGGGCTCGCCTACGAGGTCGAGATCCTGCGCGGTGAAGCCCGCGCGTCCTTCGTCATGGACCATGGCCGTTTCGGGCCGCAAGGCGCGCTTGGCGGCAGGGACGGCGCGCCGAACAGCGTGACCGTGTTCCGGGGCGGCGAAGCGCATGTGCCGCCGCATCTGTCGAAAGAGCAGGATATCGCGCTCAAGGCCGGCGACCGCGTGCGCGTCGGCACGCCCGGCGGCGGCGGCTATGGCGATCCGCGCGAGCGCGATCCGAAGCAGGTCGCCGAAGATGTCCGGCTCGGCTACTACACGGCCGAGCAGGCGCGGGAGATGTTCGGGGCCGATCCGGAGGTTTGATCAGGCCAACTTCGCCAGCAGCCGTAAGAAGGTCGCAGCCTCCTTGGCCGTGAGCGGCGCCAGCGTTTCCTCGGTGATGGTGCGGGCAAGCGGGATCAGCCGCTCGATCGCCTCGCGGCCTTCAGCCGTCAGATTGACCAGCAGCCGCCTCTTGTCCACCTCGTGCTTGGAAAGCTCGACCAGCCCGCGCGCCTTCAGCCGGTCGATGACGCCCTTTACGGTCGCGGCATCCA
>NZ_RZSV01000446.1:0-1682 GCF_004023205.1 Mesorhizobium sp. M1A.F.Ca.IN.020.03.2.1
CCCGAAACCATCATTGCCGCGCTGCCGCCGAAGGAGGTTCCTCTGCCCGCCTTCGCGCCGAGGCCCAAGGCCGATGTCGGCCAGCAGACGGCTGAAAACGTGCCGTTCGCCGTGGCGGACGCCTCGGCCACGGCTGAGCAGGCGGTGGCGACGGCGCATGCTCCGGCCAACGTACCGTTCGGCATGGCCGCCGGCGCGGCGCAGGCCGCAGCCGATCCCGCGCAGGGGGCGTTCAACAATGTTCCGCTGCCGACGAGGCGGCCCGATCTGCCGAGGGAACTTGCGCCCAAGGACAAGGGCGTGCTTCTGGCGCTGGCGGAAACCGCCTCGCAGGACAAGAGCGCGACCGACGCCTTCTCGGTGCTGCCGACCGCGCGGCCCGACACGGGCAAGCCGGATGAGATCAAAGCGGTGCTCGAGCAGGCCAGCGCGACCACCGTGGCCGGCTCGAGTGGGGCCGAATACGAAGTCGCTTCGCTGACTGCGCCGGAGCCACGCTCGGCATTCAACGATCCGTCGGGTCTCGATGCAGCTTCGCCGCGTCAAGCCATTGCCGCACGCCCCGCCGGCACCGATCCGGCGCAGGCGATCGGCGCCGGCGTGAAGACGACGCGCAAGGAGGCCAGGGCGTCCGCCAACGACCTGAAGCCCGGCCCGAAGGCAATGGTGGTGGCAACGCCGCCGCAGGCAGCGCGCTGGGCGCTGGGCAGCGGCGACAACATCGCCACCGTTTCCGATCCGACCACGGCACCGCGCTATGCCTACAATATCGTGCACACGCCGCCGAGCGAGGTCTACACGGCCGGCTTCCAGACGGATGCGCAATTGCCGGACGCCAGCCGGTTCACCGGCAACGCGGTGAAGTTCCTTTCGGTCGCCCGCTTCCAGACGAAATAACGAGCCTGCCAGTGCCGCAACAGCCGCGTTGAACAACAGCGCGGCTTTTGCTTTTTATCACGGCAGCATAGTTTGAACGGCGCGGGTTTCCCGCGTGGTCTTTTCCCGCTTCGTCTAACGGTAGGACAGCGCCCTTTGAAGGCGTGAATCGTGGTTCGAATCCATGAGCGGGAACCAGCCGGCGGCTGGTTTTCGGCCCGCACCGGCATGCCATCACGCACGCTTAAACTTCTCGTGAGACCGGAACGGGCCGCGCTTTTTCGGGTTAGGATGCGTTCGTTCCAAACTGGGGATATTCATGAAGAAGATTCTATTGGCGTCAGTTCTCGCTCTGGCCGCGGCATCGGCTGCCGTGGCTCCAACGCAGGCCGAAACCGTTATCGTCAAGACCGGCAAGCATCACTGCAGAACCAAGGTGGTCACCCATTGGGTTCACCACCGCAAGGTCGTCGAGAAGGTCAAGGTCTGCCACTGACCGCATGTCCAGCCCTGGAGCGGTTCAGCGTTTGATAGACCGCTGAACCGCTCCAGGGGTTCTTTACACGATCCGGACGGAAGAACCGGTGCCCACACTTCCTGGAATTGCGTTAGGCGAGCTTGCTCGCCGCGCGCGCCAGGGCTTCGATCTCATCCCATTTGCCGGCCTTGATGAGTTCGTCGGGCGCAACCCACGAGCCGCCGACGCAGATGACGTTGGGGAGGCTCAGATAGTCGGCGGCGTTCTTGGCCGTTATGCCGCCGGTCGGGCAGAATTTCACGTCGGCGAGCGGCGAGGCGAAGGCCTT
>NZ_RZSV01000447.1:0-1679 GCF_004023205.1 Mesorhizobium sp. M1A.F.Ca.IN.020.03.2.1
CGATACCGCTCCGGTGAAGATCGGCAGGAGGACGCTGCTTGGCCCCAATGTGCAGATCTATTGCGCCGAGCATCACCGCGAGGCCGCCGGGCGGCTGGCCGGATTGGAGATCGCCAAATCGGTGACGATCGGCGACAACGCGTGGATCGGCGGCAGCGCGGTGATCCTCGCCGGCGTCAGCATCGGCGAAGGCGCCATCGTCGGCGCCGGCGCGGTGGTGACGCGCGACGTTCCGGCCAATGCGACCGTGGTCGGCAACCCGGCGCGGATGGTTACACGCCGCTGAGGGCGACCCGTGCGCTGCCCTTCGAGAATTCGCGCCGGTACTGCATCGGCGAGGTTCTGAGCCGTGCCGCGAAATGCTGGCGCAGCGACGTGGCGCTGCCGAAGCCGGCCTCGAAGGCCACCATGTCCATCGATTTGTCGGTCTGTTCCAGCAGCCTCTGCGCCAGCGCCAAGCGCTGTTCGGCCAGCCAACTGCCGAAGCTGGTGCCGGTCGTCTTCTGGAAGCGACGCGTGAAGGTGCGGCGGGTGAGGCCAGCTGCTTCGGCGACGCTGTCCAGGGTGTGAGCTTCGCCAAGCGTTGCCCGCACCCCGTCAAGTGCCTTTGTGAACCGGTCGGCGTTTGGCGTCGGCGCGAGCGGGCGCTCGATGAACTGAGCCTGTCCACCCTGCCGGTGCGGCGACAGCACGACGTGGCGGGCGAGCCGAAGCGCTGCCTCGGCGCCGTAGCGGGCGCGCACAATGTGCAGGCAGCAGTCCAGCCCGGCGGCGACGCCGGCCGAGGTAACGATGTCGCCTTCATCGACATAGAGCACGTCGGCATCGACGGCGATATCGGGGTGCAGCGTCTGCAACTGGTCGGTATAGGCCCAATGCGTGGTGGCCTTGCGTCCCGCCAGCAGTCCGGCGGCGGCGATGGCGAAGGTGCCGAGGCAGAGGCCGACGATCAGCGCGCCGCGCTTATGTGCCCGTTCAAGCGCATGCTTGAGCGGCGCGGCCAGAGGAGCATCGAGCTCTTTCCAGCTTGGGATGATGACGATGTCGGCCTGGTCGAGCGCCGAAAGATCGTGCGGGACCGAAATGCTCAAACCGGCATCGGTATGGATCGGTCCTTGCTCCGCCGCGCAGACGCGGAAATCGAAGCTCGGCAGGCCGAGCTTGGTGCGGTCCGCGCCGAAGACCAGGCAAGGCACGGAAAGGTGGAACGGGCTGATGCCGTCGAAGGCGACGACGGCGACGATCGGATTGCGCATGGCAGACATCACAAGGTTACGGCAAGGAGTGTCCCAATTTTTTCGAATAATGTCAATTGGGCCACTTTCTGGGAATAGATGTTCGGCCTAGCTTCGCCACCTATCAACCCGCTCGAAAGGAACCGCCATGTCAGCACCAGCCACCCAGCCACGCCGCGCACTCGTCGTCGTCGATGTCCAGAACGACTACAATGGCGGCAATCTCGCCATCCAGCATCCGCCCTTCGCCGACAGCGTCGCCAACGTGGCGCGCGCCATGGACGCCGCCACTGCTGCCGGCATCAAGGTCGTTGTCGTGAAGCAGATGGCGCCGGAGACTTCGCCGATCTTCGCCAAGGGCAGCCATGGCGGCGAACTGCATCCCGAGATCGCCGGGCGCGCCCGCGACCACTATGTCGAGAAGACGCTGCCCTCCGCCTTACC
>NZ_RZSV01000448.1:0-1666 GCF_004023205.1 Mesorhizobium sp. M1A.F.Ca.IN.020.03.2.1
CTCTGACTTGTCGTCGATGGTGACTTCGAAGCGGCCTTCGGCGACATAGCTTGCCTGGACGTGCGGATGCGAATGCAGCGCGCCGAGGCCGCCCTTGTCGAAGGCGAATTCGACCATCATCAGTTCGGCCGTGTGCACCAGCACGCGCCGTCTGTTGCCGTCGGGCGTCGGCTCCCAGGCTTTTTCGCCGGCATGTGAAAAGAGAGGCGTCATCGCTTAGCTTCCGTTCGAAATTGGCAGAATGGTTACCGCGCCAGCCAGCCGCCGTCCACCGGCATCACCGCGCCATGCATGTAGTCCGACGCGGGCGCGAGCAGGAAAACGGCCGCGTCGCCGATGTCGCCCGGCCGGCCCCAGCGCCCCGCGGGAATGCGTCCGAGGATGGCGGCGCTGCGGTCGGGGTCGGCGCGCAAGGCTTCGGTGTTGTTGGTTTCGATATAGCCCGGCGCGATGCCGTTGACGTTTATGCCTTTCGCCGCCCATTCGCAGGCGAGCAGCCTCGTGAGGCCAAGCACACCATGTTTCGAAGCGGTGTAGGAGGCGACGCGGATGCCGCCCTGGAAGCTCAGCACCGAGCCTATGTTGACGATCTTGCCGCGCCGCCCGGGCTCGGCCAGCACGCGTCTGGCAAAACTCTGGCAAAGCCGGAAGACCGCCTTCAAATTGATGTCCATCACCTCGTCCCAGTCGGCTTCGGTCAGATCGACCGCGTCGGCGCGTCGTATGATGCCGGCATTGTTGACCAAGCCGTCGAGCGGTCCCTTCTCGTCCCATATCCGGTCGAGCATGACGGCAGCCGCGGCAGGATCGCCGAGATCGGCGGCCACGGTTTCGAACTGGCCACCAATGGCCGCGATCCCCTCCGCGGTTTCATCCATCGCCGAGCGCCCGACGCCGATGACGGCGCCGCCGGCGCGCGCGACCGACACTGCAATGCCTTGGCCGATGCCGGTGTTGGCGCCGGTGACGAGGATGCGTTTTCCCGCAAGGCTGAAGGCGAAAAGATCGCTCACTTGAGCTGGTCCATCGCCACCTTGTCGACGTCGATATAGTCGACATTGTCGCCAGCCATGGCCCAGATGAAAGCGCCGGTGTGTGTCTGGTCCATCTCTACCTTGCTCGAATGATTATCCGGTCGACGCAGCCGCCACGGACTTTGCGTAATAGGCCTGCCGCGCCTGCAAGCGCTCGCGGTAGCGCTGCTGGCTTGAGGTGAGATGTGCCCGCATCGCCTCGCGCGCGGCTTCGGCGTCGCCCGCCGAAATCGAATTGAGGATCACCAGATGCTCCCGTTGCAGGCCACGCTGGTACTCGTCGGACTGGACGAGCTCGGCCGACCAGGGCGAGGTTACGTCGCAGGGAATGGCGCGGCGGCCGAGCACGTCGAGCATCTCGACATAGAACGGGTTATTGGTGGCGCTGGCGATTGCCCTATGGAAGGCGAGATCCGCCGGACCGGTCGGCTGGCTGGCGAGCAGAAGCCGCTCGAACTCGAAGAAAGCCTCCTGGATCGCCGCCTCTTGCGCCGCGTTGCGGCGGATGGCGGCAAGGCCGGCCGATTCGATCTCGATCGCCAGCCGCACCTCGAGCACGTTGAGCGCGATCGAATCCTTGGCGCCCATGTCGGCGGTCAAAACGCCGAGCGTGGTGGAGATGTGTTCAGTTA
>NZ_RZSV01000449.1:0-1662 GCF_004023205.1 Mesorhizobium sp. M1A.F.Ca.IN.020.03.2.1
CACCAACCAGGGCGGCACGGATCGCCTCGGCGGCGGCGGTGGCGACGCGGGCGCCACCAATTTCGACGTCGCCGGCGATGTCGGCTCGAAATATCGCGGGGCCCAAGGGTTGGACCCCGAATTCATCAAGAAGCTCGAAAAGCAGTTCGGCTTCGACAAGCCGCCGCTCGAGCGCTTCGGCATGATGCTGTGGAACTATGCCCGCTTCGACTTCGGCGACAGTTATTTCCGCGACATCTCGGTGCTCGACCTGATCCTGGAAAAGATGCCAGTGTCGATCTCGATTGGGCTCTGGATCACGCTGCTCTCCTACCTGATCTCGATCCCGCTCGGCATCCGCAAGGCGGTGCAGGACGGCTCGACCTTCGATGTCTGGACGAGCGGCGTGGTGATCGTCGGCTATGCCATCCCCGGCTTCCTGTTCGGCATCCTTTTGATGGTGCTGTTTGCCGGCGGCTCGTTCTGGGATTGGTTCCCGCTGCGCGGCATCGTTTCCGACAATTGGGACCAGCTGTCCTGGCCGGACAAGATCATCGACTATTTCTGGCACATGACGCTGCCGCTGACCGCACTTGTGCTGTCGGCCTTCGCCACGACGACGCTTTTGACCAAGAACTCGTTCCTCGAGGAGATCCGCAAGCAATATGTGGTGACGGCGCGCGCCAAGGGTCTGTCGGAGCGCAAGGTGCTTTATGGCCATGTCTTCCGCAACGCCATGCTGATCGTTATCGCAGGGTTCCCGGGCGCCTTCATCTCGGCCTTCTTCACCGGCTCGCTGCTGATCGAAAACATCTTCTCGCTCGACGGGCTCGGTCTGCTCGGCTTCAAGTCGGTGATCGACCGCGACTACCCGGTGGTCTTTGCCAATCTCTACATCTTCTCGCTGCTCGGCCTGTTCGTCGCCCTGCTCTCGGACCTGATCTACACCTGGGTCGATCCGCGCATCGATTTCGAGCGGAGAGACGTCTGATGACGGCAGCTTCGGCAGAAGCCAAGCCGGCCCGCGCCGCCCGGCCGTGGTTGTCGCCGCTCAATCAGCGGCGGCTGCAAAACTTCAAGGCGAACCGGCGCGGCTACTGGTCGCTGTGGATCTTCCTGTTGCTGTTCGTGCTGTCGCTGTTTTCCGAATTGATCGCCAACGACAAGCCCATCATCGCCTCCTACAAGGGCGAGATCCTGTTTCCGGTTCTGGTCGCCTACCCGGAAGAGAAATTCGGCGGCTTTTATGCCGTCACGGACTATCGCGATCCGGTGATTCAGGACGAGATCAATGCCAATGGCTGGATGATCTGGCCGCCGGTCCGCTACTCCTATCAAACGGTCAACAACGCCATCCCAGAAGCCGCACCCGCCAAGCCGTCCTGGCTTTACGACAAGAAGACGCGCTGCAGCCAGTATCCGCAGGGCGAAGCCGATCCGAACTGCGTCGTCGGCAACTGGAATTGGCTGGGCACCGACGACCAGGCGCGCGACGTGCTGGCACGCGTGCTTTACGGCTTCCGCATCTCGGTGCTGTTCGGGCTGATCCTGACGCTCGGCTCCTCGCTGATCGGCGTCGCGGCCGGCGCGGTGCAAGGCTATTTCGGCGGCTGGACGGACCTTCTGTTTCAACGCTTCATCGAGATCTGGTCGGCGATCCCGGTGCTTTATCTGCTGCTCATC
>NZ_RZSV01000044.1:0-32586 GCF_004023205.1 Mesorhizobium sp. M1A.F.Ca.IN.020.03.2.1
TGACGCGCAGGCTCGTCGTCTTGCCGCAGCCTGAGGGGCCAAGCAGGGTCAGGAACTCGCCCGCCGCAATATCGAGATCGACCGCATCGAGCCCGACCACGCCGCCCGGGAAGACCTTCGAGACGTTCTCTAGACGAACGAGCGCGTCAGGCGCCATCGCGCACCTCGGAGGGTTTTGTCGTGTTGACCCACAGGATCTGGCAGCGCTCGGCGCCCGGATTGCGGAAGGCATGCAGCAGCGTGCTCTTGAAGCCAAAGCTGTCGCCGGCCTTCAGCACATAGGCCGTGGCGTCAACCACCAGCTCGACCTCGCCCGTCATCACAAAGCCGAATTCGTGGCCGGCATGGGCATAAGCCTCGGCGGTGCCGCCGCCGGCCTCGACCGTCACCAGCATTCCGGTGAGTGTGGCGGCGGGCGGCGACAGCAGCGCCTTGGCGATGCCCTCGGACTTGACCGGGATTGCGCGCCGCTTGTCGGCGCGCACGCAGTAGAGGTCGTTGACCGCTTCATCGCCGTCGGCGATCAGGGCCGAGGGCTCGATGTCGAGGGCGGCGGCCAGCGGCCAGATCACCTTGACGCGCAGCGAGGACATGCCGCGCTCGATCTGGCTGAGCGCGCCGATCGATATGCCGGCCTTGGCTGCGAGCTCGGCCAGCGACAGCTTGCGCTCGAGCCTCAGCGCCCGCACGCGCCGGCCGACACGCACGTCGGCATCGTCCTTCGGTTTTGCTTCGTCAGCAATGTCCATCAAATAGTCCTTGTTGTCTTTCCACCGGTGCGGCGCAGCGCCGCCAGGCCCCCCTTCCCCCCTTGTGGGAGAAGGTGTCGCCGAACGCGACGGATGAGGGGTGCTCCAGCGAAGTGAGACGTCGGCGTTCCCTGGATCACCCCTGATCCGTCTCGGCGCTGCGCGCCGATCCACCTTCTCCCACAGGGAGAGAAGGCAAGTGCGCTCAGCCGCCGGCTTTCACCTTCTCGAACATCTTGGCGACGTCGTCGTTCTGCTTCATCGGTCCGGTGAAGATCGTGCTCTTCAGCATCACGTCGGGATCCGCCGGCAGCTGCAGCTTGTCCAGCTCGTCTTTCGACACGCCGGCGAAGGCGGTCGAAAGCGAGCTGCCATAGCCGTAGGACTGGATGAGGTACTTGCCCGAATCGGCGTCGAGCCGGCTGTTGATGAAGTCATAGGCGAGATCGACGTTCTTGGCGTCCTTCAGCATGACGAAGCCGCAGGCCCAGGTGAGCATGCCTTCCTTCGGCTTCATGAACTCGACCGGCACGCCCTGCTTCTTCAGCGACGTGGCCGACGCGTTCCAGGTCATGGCGGCGACCAACTGGCCGCTGGCCAGCGCCTGCTCGACCGAGGTCATGTCGGTGGTGTAGCTCGACAGCAGCGGCCGCTGCTCGCGCAGTTTCGCCGCGACTTTTTCCATCTGCTCCGGCGTCATGTCGAAGGGGTTCACGCCTGCCAGAAGTGCCGCGACGATCGGCGTGTCATGCACGGCGTCGATGGTCGCCATGCGGCCGGCATATTGCTTGTCCCACAGAAGGTTCCAGCTCGCCTCGGGGTTCTTGACCAGATCGGTGCGGTAGAGGATCGAGGTGTTGCCCCAGTCCCACGGCACCATCCAGACCTTGCCGTCGCCGGCCTGCAGGTCGGGCAGGTTCTTGAACACCGGAAAGATCGAATCCCAGTTCTTGATGCGCTTGGTGTCGATCGGCTGCAGCAGGCCTTCCTTGTTCCAGCGCGCCACCTTGTCGTAGCAGGGATGGGCGATGTCGGGCCGGAAGCCGGCCTTGACCTTGGTGAAGGCATCGTCGTCATCGCCGAAGATCGTGGCCTCGACGCCGTCCGGATGCGCGGTGAGGAAGCTCTTGTTGAAGTCGGGCAGCTCGTAGCCCGACCAGGTGAAATATTGCAGCTTGTCGGCAGCCAAAGCGACGGTCGACGACAGCGCCAGGGCGAGTGCGGCTAGACCCGCGCGGGCCTTGTATCCCGTGATCGATTTCAGGTGGACTGTCATTTTCGTTCTCCTCTTCTTTGTTGTGGTTCAGGCTGGATTGCGGCGCGCGGCGCCGAGGCCGCGATGGCGCAGGATCTCGGCGAGGGTGGCGATGACGAAGGACACGGCCAGGATCACCGTTCCGAGCGCCATCACCGTGGGCAGCGAACGCGGGAAGCGCAGTTGGCTCCAAATGTAGAGCGGCAGCGTCGGCTCGGTGCCGGCGAGGAAGAAGACGACGATGAACTCGTCGAAGGAGGTCAGGAAGGCGAGCATGAAGGCCGACAGCACCGCCGGCAGGCTGAGCGGAAGCATGACGCGCCGGAACGTTGTCCAGTCCGACGCCCCAAGGTCGAGCGCCGCCTCGCGAATGGTCTTTGGGATCGCGGCGAATCGACTGCGCATCACCACCACCGTCGTCGGCAGCGCCACCAGGATATGGCCGAGCACGATTGCAACGCGCGACGGGCCGAGGCCAATGAGATTGACCAGGATCAAGAGCGAGATGCCGACGATGACGCCGGGGATTAGGATCGGCAGCCGGGCTATGGCACTGATCGTAGCCGCGAGCGGCGAGCGGCCGTAAAGGTCCATATAGGAAACGGTGATGCCGCAAAGCGTTGCCCCCGAGGCAGCAACGACACCGATGACGAGACTGTTGGCCAAAGCGCCGGACAGCGCCGGATTGCCGTAGAGGGTCTCGTACCAACCGAGCGTGAAGCCCTGCAGCGGAAACGCCGCCTGGATGGAATCGTTGAAGGAAAACAGCGGGATCAAAAGGATAGGCAGATAGAGGAAGACGAGATAGGCAAGCACATAGAGGCCGAGCCAGCGACCGCCCGCATTTGCCTCTTTGCGCGCCGCGCTCATGTGCGGCTGCCAAACCGGCGGTCGGCGCCGCGCGCGACCAGGACCACGCACAGGATGACCAGCATGACGCAGACCGACAGGGCCGCGCCGAACGGCCAGTCATTGGCCTTGCCGAATTGCGACTGGATCAGCGTGCCGATCATGGTGCTGGCCGGGCCGCCGACCATAGCCGGCGTGACATAGTCGCCGACGGTCGGCACGAAGACGACGAGAGCCGCCGCCAGCACGCCCGGCATCGAATTGGGCAGCACGACGCGGCGGAACGACGTGAACGGGCGCGCGCCGAGATCGGAGGCGGCTTCGAGCAGCGATTTCGGGATGGTATCCAGCGCCACGTAGATGGGCAGGATGGCGAAAGGCGCGTAGGCGTGCGCAAGCGTCACCACCACCGCCGCCGGCGTGTTGAGGAAGGCGAGCGTCGGCTCCGACCAGAGGCCGCTTTCGATGAAAGCCGAGTTCAGGACGCCGTTATAGGCAAGCACGATCTTCCAGGCAAAGACGCGCAAAAGGTAGCTGGTCCAGAACGGCAGCGTGACCAGGAAGAGCAGCAGGTTGCGCCGACGGCCGGCATGGAAGGCGAGGTAGTAGGCGACCGGATATGCAGTAGCGACGGTGGCGAGCGTCACCAGGCCGGCGATGACCAGCGAGCGCAGCGTCACCGTCCAGTAGAGCGGATCGGTGGCCACAGTTACGAAGTTTGCCGCGGTCAAGCCGGCGCCGAGCAGCGAGCCGTCATTGCTCCTGAAGGCAAGGAAGAGCACAAGGCCGAGGGCAAAGAGGATGAGGAAGAAGGTGACCAGCCCGCCGGGCAACAGCATGGCAAAGCGGAAGACCGGCGAGATGCGGGTTTCCGGCGATGGCCGCGCTGCAACGATGGTGGACATCTGCTAGCTGCCCATCGGATTTTGAAATCCGCCAATGATTTTTCATATTCCTGAAACTGTCAAGCTAAATCGGTGATGCGCTGCACGCGTTCAACTCAGCGCTCGAAGGCATCCAGCATCCGATACCAGGCGATGGTGGCGGCAACGCCGACCTGGCGGAAGGCGTGGAGCGGGATCGGCCGGATCGGCGACAGCGGGAAAGGCAATTGACTGACATCGCCGGTCGCGAGGTAACCCGCCATGCGCTTGCCCAGCGCGCTCATCAGCCCGACGCCCCTGCCCTGGCAACCGACCACGGCGAGCAGGCCCTTCTCCGGCTCATGCAGGTGCGGAAGATGATCCGGGGTCATCGCCACACGGCCGAACCAGCGCTTTTCGACGGCGATGCCGGCAAGCGCCGGATAGAGGCGCAGCAGCGCGCGTTCGCAATGCGCCCAGTCGGCCGCGCTTGAAGGCAGGGCCATGCGGCCGCGTCCACCCAACACCATCCGGCCATCAGGGCCCTTGCGGTAATAGACCAAGATGCGGCGGGAATCGGAAAAGGCTTGCCCCCCGGGCAGGATGCTTGCCGCAAGCTCGGCCGGCAGCGGCGCCGTGGCGATCTGGAAGGAAAGCAGAGGCACAATCGTCCCGGCAAGCCCGGGGAGCAGGCCGTCCGTATAGGCGTTGGTGGCGAGCACGACCGCCTTCGCGCGCAGTTCGGCGCCGCCTTGCGTGGAGACCCGCCAGACGCCCGCTTCCTTGGTGAGCCTCACCACCCGCTGCTGTTCGGCGATCCCGACGCCGACGTCCGAGGCGACGCGGGCAAGCTCGAGCGTGTAGGACAGCGGATCGATGACGCCGGCGCGGCGGTCGAGCCAGCCGCCAAGATAGCCCTTGGCGCCGGTCATCGCGGCGATCTCGGCTCGGTCGAGCAGCTTGACGTCGGCGCCGCGAGCCCGCCATTGCCGATCCCGGTTCGCCGCCGCCTTCAATGCGGTCTCGGTGTGCGCGGCCTGGATCCAACCGTTCCGCGTGAACGGCACCGCAAGCTTCTCGTCACGGATCACGTCGAACACCGCGTCGGCCGTCGAGGCGGCGAAGTCGACCAGGGCCTCGCCGCGCTCCTTGCCAAAGTGCTCGATCAGCCATTCGGGATCATATTTGAGGCCGGGAATGACCTGGCCGCCGTTCAAGCCCGACGCGCCCTGCCCGATCGCGCCGGCATCCAGCACCTGGACGGAAAGACCGGCGCGGGCCGCGTGCAAGGCGGTCGACAGACCCATGATGCCGCCGCCGACGATCACCGCGTCGAGCGTGCCGTCGCTCGACAGCTCGGACTGCAACGCCGGAGCTGTTGGGGGCTTTTGCCAGATCGGATCGGAAAAGGCTGCGGGCAATTGGTCACCTGAGGCGCTGGAGGCTCGTGAAAATCCTATTGCTGATTTCATGAGCTTGAAAGGGGACCCGATGGGCCAGTCGGCGCTTGGCTATGTGACAGCATGCCATTGGCTCATAACCTCGCCATCGATGGGATAGACGTTTGCCTTAAATCCGGGGAAAGTGCCGCGCGACAATCGAGAGGACAGAAGACCATGACCGATTTAACCCGCCTCCCTGGCGACGGCCTTTTCGTCGGCCGCGCCAGGATCAGCGAAGCCTCCCATCCGCTGGTGGTCACGGTGCGCGCAGGCGAGGTCATCGACATCACGTCGAGCGCGGCGCCTACCGTGCGCGACCTCTGCGAGCTGAAGGACCCGGCCGCCTACGTGCGCTCGGCCCGGGCCAAGGCGATCGGCACACTGGAAGACATCGCAGCCAACAGCTTCGAGTCTCAGCGCGACGCCAAGAAGCCGATCCTGCTCTCCCCCGTCGACCTGCAGGCGGTGAAGGCTTCCGGCGTCACCTTCGTCGTCAGCCTGCTCGAGCGCGTCATCGAGGAGCAGGCGCGCGGCTCCGCGGAAAAGGCCGACGCCATCCGCGCCGACATCGCCGGGCTGATCGGCCATGATCTCTCCAAGCTCAAGCCAGGGTCGCCGGAAGCGATGGAGATCAAGGCCAAGCTGATCCAGCGCGGCGCCTGGTCGCAATATCTGGAAGTGGGTATCGGCCCCGATGCCGAGATCTTCACCAAATGCCAGCCGATGGCCTCCGTCGGCTTCGGCGCCGATGTCGGGCTGCATCCGGTCTCCACCTGGAACAATCCGGAGCCGGAGATCGCGATGATCGCCGACAGCTCGGGCCGCATCGTCGGCGCCACGCTCGGCAACGATGTCAATCTGCGCGATGTCGAAGGACGCTCGGCGCTGCTGCTCGGCAAGGCCAAGGACAACAATGCTTCCGCCTCGCTTGGACCTTTCATCCGGCTCTTCGACGAGACCTTTTCCATCGCCGACGTGAAGCGCGCCACGGTGCGGCTAAGCGTCGAGGGCGAGGACGGTTTTTCGCTGGAGGGCGCAAGCTCGATGGCCGAGATCAGCCGCTCGCCGGAAGAGCTGGTCAGAGCCGCGATGGGACCGCATCACCAGTACCCGGACGGGCTGGCGCTCTATCTCGGCACCATGTTCGTGCCATCGAAGGATCGCGGCGAAAAGGGCAAGGGCTTCACCCACAAGGTCGGCGACACCGTCACCATCTCGTCGGAAAAGTTGGGCGCGCTGATCAACCGGGTGCGCCTGTCGCCCGACTGCCCGCCCTGGACCTACGGCGCCAGCCACCTCATGCGCGACCTCGCCAGAGCCGGTCTGATCTAGCAGCGGATCACAACGGCATACGCTTGCTCATCACTGGAGGCTGATGAGCGCAACGGCGTTTGCCCGGGAAAATATCACGGTAACTGATGCAATCTGATGGGATTGCTGATGGCGTGCGGAGCTGTGCCAACATCCATTGACGATCGAGGCTTGCCAGCGGCCGAAAAAGGGAATGCTCTAGAGGCGTCCGGTCGGCGCGGGCAGGAAGATGCGACCCTTGAGGATCGTATCGCGCCTGATGTGGAGGTGGTTTCAACATGGGAGGAAATCGATGCTTTCGAGGCTGAGACTGTTCGTGCTTGGCTTGATCGCGGCGATCGCCATTCCGGCGATGGCCGAGGCCAAGACGTTCTACTGGATTTCGCATGGCGGCCCGGCCGATCCGGTCTGGACCTACTTCCTCGCCGGGGCCAAGCAATGGGCGACCGACACCGGCAACAAGGTGAACACCTCGTTCCACAATGGCGACGTTGCCTCGCAGCAGGAGGCTGTTCGCGCCGCCATCTCGGCCAAGGCCGACGGCATCGTCACCACCAGCCCCGATCCGGGCAGCCTCGTCGAGATCGTCAAGGAGGCCCGTGCGGCCAACATTCCGATCATCAACTTCAACACGCCCGACCCGAAGGCCGACTTCAACGCCTATGTCGGCGGCGACAACGTCACCTTCGGCAAGCACTGGGCGCAGTATCTGGTCGATAAGGGCCTGGTGAAGAAGGGCGACTTCGTTTGGATGCCGGTCGAGGTGCCCGGCGCCACCTATGGCGTGCAGGAAGAGGAAGGCATCAAGAGCGTGTTCGAGCCGCTCGGCATCACCTATGAGGTGACCGAGGCGACGCTCGACCAGGCCGAAGTGATCACCCGCATGGTGGACTATCTCACCGCCCACAAGGGCAAGGTGAAGGCGATCATCGGCCTCGGCGATCTGGTCACAGGCTCGGTCAAGCGCGTCTTCGACCAGGTCGGCGTCAAGCCGGGCGAAATCCCCGTTGTCGGCTGGGGCAACTCGCTCGACACCACCCAGGAAGTGCTGAACGGCTATGTCAACGCCGCGCAGTGGCAGGACCCGCAGGCGACCAGCTACATCGCGCTTTCGATGGCGGCGATGGCGTCTGCCGGCATTCCTCCGGGCTTCAACGTCATCACCGGCGCGCTCTATGAAAAGGATACCGCCGGCGTCTATGACAAGATCCTGTCCGGCAAGTAATTCCTGACATCCACGGTCGCGGCTTTCGGGCCGCGATCGCCTGGACCGTCGAGTCCTGACTGATCGCAGCGGGCTCGCCAATCGTTGACATCGCGGGCCCAATGGAAAACCGTTCCTTCATCCAAAGTTTCATCGCGCGGCCGGAATTCGGGCCGCTGGTGCTGCTGATCGTCGAACTCGTCATCTTCTGGGGTATAAACCCGGATTTCCTGTCGCCGCAGAACATCTCGAACATTCTTGCCTTCACCGTCGAACTTGGGCTGATCGCGCTGGCGATGACCTTGCTGATGACGTCGGGCGAATTCGACCTCTCGGTCGGCTCGCTGTTCGGCTTCTCGCCGGTGCTGATGTGGACGCTGTTCAATGGCGGGGTCACTTCGCTGGAGATGGGCTTAGCCGTTGCGCTGGTGGTCGCGGCCTTGATCGGGCTTATCAACGGCTGGTTCGTCACGCAGCTCAAGATCCCGTCCTTCCTGGTCACGCTCGGCATGCTGCTCGTCGTGCGCGGCACCGCGCTTTTCGTCACCGATGGCTTTCCGCAGCGCACCTGGAGCGCCGAAGGCAGCTGGCTTGCGGACATCCTGGTCGGCGACTTCTACATCGGCCCGTTCCGCGTCTATGCCTCGCTGTTCTGGTTCATCGGCGCCGCGATCGCGCTCGGTTATGTGCTGACGCAAAGCCGCACCGGCAACTGGATCCAGGCGGCCGGCGGCAATCCCAACGCGGCGCGCGCCCGCGGCGTCAATGTCAGCCGGGTCAAGATCGGCCTGTTCATCCTGTCGGCGGTGATGGCCTCGCTCGCCGGTGTGATCTCGTCGCTGCGCACTTCGGCTGCCAATCCGAACAGCGGCACCGGCTACGAGCTCGAGGTCATCGCCATGGTGGTCATCGGCGGCACGGCGCTGACCGGCGGCCGCGGCACCATTATCGGCACGGTGCTCGGCATCCTGATCCTGCGCGTCATGCGCAACGGCATCGTGCTGATCGGCGTTCCGGGACTTGCCTACAACATCTTCATTGGCGCGATCATCCTCGGGATGATGGCGCTGCACTCATGGCTCGAACGCCGGCACCAGGCAGGGACTTGAAGACGATGGCCGAGCCTCTGATCCGCATGACGAACATCCGCAAGTCCTACGGGCGCGTACAGGCGCTGGTGGACGCCAACTTCCACGTCAACGAAAAGGAGATTGTCGGCCTGCTCGGCGACAACGGCGCCGGCAAGTCGACGCTGATCAAGGTGCTGTCGGGCGCGGTGCCGCTCACCAGCGGCGACATTTTCGTGCGCGGCAAGAAGGTGAATTTCCGCGGCACCAGCGACGCGATCGCTGAGGGCATCGAGACGATCTATCAGGACTCCGCGCTCGTCACGCAGCTGTCGATCGCCCGCAACCTGTTCCTGGGGCGCGAGCCGATCAAACCGCCGCGTTTCCTCAATCGCATGGACCAGGAGGCGATGAACACGGTGGCACGCGACCTGCTCAAGCAGGTCGGCATCTCCAAAAACATCCCGCCGACGACGCCGATCGGCTCGCTGTCGGGCGGCGAGCGGCAAGCAGTGGCGATCGCGCGCGCCATGCATTTCGACAGCGACCTCATCATCCTCGACGAGCCGACCAACAATCTCGGCGTTGCCGAGACGCAAGGGGTGTTGAGCTTCGTGCGCGGCGCCCGCGATTCCGGCCACTCCTGCATCTTCATAGCCCACAACATCCACCATGTGTTCCAGGTCGTCGACCGCATCGTGGTGATGCGCCGCGGCAAGGTGGTGGCCGATGATATCGATCCGAAGAAGACCACAGTGGCGGACGTCGAACGCGTCATCACCGGCATGACGGACAAGGAGATCCGCGATGCGATTTCCGACGGCCCGCAGCCGCATGGCTGATTTGGCCTGACCTTGATTTTTGACTGGGGCTCGATCCTCCCATGACCGGACCCATGAAAGCGACCGTAGCCGACATCGCCAGAAGCTGCGGCCTGTCGACCGCGACGGTCGACCGAGTGCTCAACAACAGGCCGGGCGCAAGCGCGGCCAACCGGCAGCGCGTCTTGGAGGCGGCAAAGCAGCTCGGCTATCTGCCGACGCTCGATCAAGTCGTGCTGCCGTCGAAGCCGGCGCATCTCGAATTCTTCCTGCCGATCGGCAGCAACGCCTTCATGGCCGACCTTGCCCATCATATCGAGGACTATGCCGCGCGCCTGCCGCTGGTCGCCTCCTGCCGCATCCACAACCTCGCCGGCATATCGCCGGGCGCGCTGCAAGGCGCGATCGAGAACCTCTCGCTCAAGGCCAACGGCGTCGGCGTCATCGCCGTCGACCATCCACGCACGCGCAACATTTTGCGCGAGCTGGTCGAGGCCGGCATTCGGCTGGTCACGCTGGTTTCCGATGTGCCCGCGGCCCCCCGCTCGGCGTATGTCGGCATCGACAACCGGGTTGCCGGACGCACGGCGGCGCTGCTGATGGGCCGCTTCCTTGGCGGCCGGATGGGGCACCTCGCGATGGTCGTTGGCTCGCGCTCCTACCGCGGCCACGAGGAGCGCGAGATGGGTTTCCGCTCGGTGCTCGCAGAAGAGTTCCCCAATCTCACCGTCTCCAGCGCCGTCGAGATCAACGACGAGCCCGACGCTAGCTACAGCGCGACCATGAAGGCCTTGCACAACGAACCGGAACTGCTCGGCATCTACTGCGTCGGCGCCGGACGCTCCGGCGTGGCCAAGGCGTTGCTCGAGGCCAAGCCGCGCAGAAAGCCCGTCTTCATCTGCCATGACCTGACCAGGGAAACACGCCGCTATCTGGTCGACGATCTCGCCGACGTGGTCATCGACCAGAACGCGCGGCTGATTGCCGAGCAAGCAGTGATCCGCCTGCTCGGCTCGATCGCCTCGTCGGCGCCGTACCTGACCAAAAAATTCATCGAGCCCCGGCTGATCATGAAGGAAAACGTGCCGGTGCAGTAGGCGCGAATAGCGTCATTGCCGTCGCCTCACTGATTTGTCAGACGATTGATCCGGCAAATCTGCACACCAGCTATGCACGTTTCGTAGTTGCCGAATGGTTGGGCAAATCGTAATTATTGCGGCGTCGGATGTCTTCCTCCTCCCAGACACCGGCGCTGAATGCGGTGCTCCTCCTCCCGCGCCGTATTCGAAATCGAAGCCCGCTGCCTCCTCCTCCCGGCAGCGGGCTTTTTCTTTGCCTGCACTTAGGCGGAGCGCCCCTCACCCGGATATTGCCGAGTCGAATTGCCTTGCAATTCGAGCAATCCGAACTCTCCTGGGGAGAGAGGAGACGGGTCAGCGCCGGCGCTAGCCTGGCCGCGAAGCGGCCGCATCAGGGGAAGCCGCCTTCAGCGTGCCCGGAACGAGGCGATCAGGCTCTCGGCCATGCGCACGAACTGCGCGCTCGGGCCCTCGGCGCCAACGCTCTGCATCGAGACGCGCGCGCCTTCGAGCAACAGCGACAGCGTATCGGCGAGCAACTCGGCCTGGCCGATGCCGGCATCGCGGCAGAGCGCAACCAGCTTCTCGCGCTGGGCTTCCTTCAGTTCCTTGATGACGCGCCGTGCCGGGTGATTGGTCTCGGTGAGCTCGACGGCGGCATTGGCCATGTCGCAGCCGCGACTGTCGGCGCTGAGCAGCTCTGAAGCCTTGCGGACCCAGGCATGCAACTGCGCGAGCTTGTCGCCGGGATGCTCGGCCTCGAACTCGTCCCATATCCTTGAAGCCTTCGCCGCCGTGGCGCGCAGGCATTCGATGATCAGATCGTCCTTGGATTCGAAGTGACGATAGAGCGTCATCTTGTTGGTGCCGGCAGCCTCCGTGATGGCGTCGACGCCGACGCCCTTGATCCCGTGCTTGTGGAACATGTCCTGCGCCGTTTCCAGGATGCGATCCCGGGGGCGGGAACGTTCCGCAACGCCGTCAGTCATCATGCTCTCCTTTCGTCGTTTCCAAAAAAACCGAGGTCACCTCTTGACTAGGGTGTTACCGGTCTGTAACTTTCAGATGTTACTTACTGGTAACACCTATATCACTCCCCGTCAAACGACAAGGCCCACCGATAGCCCTGCCAGAGTGAGATAGGACAGAAAACCTGCCTGTCATGCGGCTTCGGCCGGTGAAAACGAGAAAAAAGCGGTCCGTGATCATCCGATGCGGGCCGCAGCAAGGAGCCGCTCCTATGCAAAAGCGCAAAGACCTGACGATCGACGAAGCCATCCGGGATCCGATGATCCGGCTGGTGATGAAGGCTGATGGGGTCGATCCCAACGCCTTCGAACGGATGCTGCGCTCGCGCGCCGCGGAACAGGCGCCGGACGATGTCCTGCCATCCTTTTTGGAGGATTCCGGCTCCGTCCGGGCCCGGCGCCTGCGCCATTTTGCAAAACCGTTCGGCGAGGCATCCGCGTCATGGTGAACTTCTTCATCCACCGCCCGATCTTCGCATCGGCGATCGCCATCATCATGGTGCTCGCCGGTGCGATCGCCTATTTCCTGCTGCCGGTCTCGCAGTTCCCTGACATCACGCCCCCGCAGGTCGTGGTCAGCGCCCATTATCCAGGCGCCAGCGCGCAGGTGGTGGCCGATACGGTCACCACGCCGCTGGAGCAGCAGATCAACGGCGTGCAAGGCATGACCTATATGTCGTCGACGAGCTCGAATGACGGCTCCTCGACCATCACCATCACATTCGACGTCGGCTATCCGCTGAGCACCGCGGCCGTCGACGTCCAGAACCGCGTCTCGCAGGCCGCATCCTCCCTGCCGGCCATCGTCAACCAGGGCGGCGTCACGATCAAGAAGCAGAACCCGAACTTCGTTCTGATCGTCGACCTCACCTCGCCCGACGGCTCGGTCGATCCGGTGGCGCTGAGCAACCTCGCCTATCTCCAGGTCGTCGATCCGCTGAAGCGGCTGCCTGGCGTCGGCGACGTGCAGATCTTCGGCGAACGGCGCTATTCGATGCGCGTCTGGCTCGATCCGGACAAACTGGCCAATCTCGGCATCACCGCCGTCGATGTGCAGAACGCCATTTCCGAGCAGAACGTGCAGGTGGCGGCGGGCAAGATCGGCCAATCGCCGGCGCCGGCCGGCACCGCCTTCGAGATGCAGGTCAATGCGGTCGGCCGTTTGAGCGACCCGAAGGAATTCGGCGACATCGTCGTGCGCGCCAACTCGCAGAACGGCTCGCTCGTGCGTCTGCGCGACGTCGCCCGCATCGAGCTCGGCGCGCTGCAATATTCGTCATCGGCCTTCTTCGGCAAGGACCCGACCGTGGTGCTCGCCGTCTACCAGATGCCCGGCTCCAACGCGCTCGACCTGCAGCAGCGGGTCAAGGACAAGATGCAGGAATTGTCGGCGCGCTTCCCGAAGGGCGTCCACTACGCCATGCACTACGATACGACGCGCTTCGTCTCGGCCTCGATGCATGACGTGCTGATCACGCTCGGCGAAGCGCTGGTGCTGGTGGTGGCTGTCGTCTTTATCTTCCTGCAGAGCTGGCGCACCACCATCATCCCGACCATCGCCATCCCGGTGTCGTTGATCGCGACGCTGGCGGTGATGTACATGCTGGGCTTCTCGCTCAATATGCTCTCGCTGCTCGGCATGGTGCTGGCGATCGGCCTTGTCGTCGACGACGCCATCGTCGTGGTCGAGAACGTCGAGCGACAGCTGGAGGCCGGCCTCAAGCCGCTCGCCGCGACGCGCGCGGCGATGGCCGAAGTGACGGGCCCAATCATCGCCACCACCGCGGTGCTGATGGCGGTGTTCATCCCGGTCGCCTTCATCCCCGGCGTTTCGGGACGGCTCTACAACCAGTTCGCGCTTACCGTTGCGATCTCGGTCGGCATCTCCGCCTTCAACTCGCTGACGCTGAGCCCGGCGCTGAGCGCCGCGTTCCTGCGCCATCGCGGCGAAACGCAGTTCGTGCTGTTCCGCTGGTTCAATGCCGGCTTCGACTGGCTGTCGCATGCCTACGCGCATGGCGTGCGCATTCTGATCCGGCTGCGCTGGGCCATGCTCGGCCTGTTCGCGGCGGGCTTGGTCGCCACCTATTTCGTCTGGCAGAAGCTGCCCTCGACCTTCCTTCCGGTGGAGGACCAGGGTTATTTCTTCGTCGTCATCCAGTTGCCGGACGGCGCTTCGCTGGAGCGCACCGACGCGGTGGCGCAGAAGGCGCGCGACATCCTGCAGAACACGCCCGGCGTCGACATCGTCGGCTCGATCAGCGGCCTGAACTTCCTCACCAGCGCCGCGCAATCGAACTCGGCGGTGGAGTTCGCCATCCTGAAGCCGTGGGACGAACGCGGGCCCGACCAGAACGCATCGAAGCTGGTCGCCGAGGTGCGCAACAAGTTGCTGCAGATACCGGAGGCGTTTGCGCTCTCATTCGATCCACCCTCGATCCCGGGCCTCGGCACGACCGGCGGCTTCGAATTCCAGGTGGAAGACCTTTCGGGCCGCGGCAGCGCCGCGCTCAACGAGGTCACGCAGGCGCTGATCGCGGAAGCACGCAAGCAGCCGGAGCTCAATCCGCAGCAGCTGTTCTCGTCCTTCTCGACCTCGACGCCGCAGTTCAACTACGACCTCGACCGCAGCAAGGCGAAGCTGCTCGGCCTCAACCTGCCCGACGTGTTCAACACGCTGCAGATCTATCTCGGCTCCCTCTACGTCAACGACTTCAACCTTTTCGGCCGCACGTTCCGGGTGACGATCCAGGCCGACAAGGACGCGCGCGGAAACGCGAACGACATCTCGCGCCTCTACGTGCGCAATGCGTCCGGCGGGATGGTGCCGCTGAGCACACTGGGCAAGCTGGTGCCGATCGTCGGTCCCGAGACCGTGCCGCATTACAACAACAACGCATCCGCCCTCATCAACGGCGGCGCGGCGCCAGGCTTCTCGTCCGGACAAGCGGTCGCGGCCATGGAGCGGGCGGCGGCAAACGTGCTGCCGCGGGACTTCGGCTATGAATGGACCGGCATCACCTATCAGGAGCTCCAGGCCGGATCGATCGCCTCGATCGTGTTCGGCCTGGCGATCGTGTTCGTCTTCCTGATCCTGGCGGCGCAGTATGAAAGCTGGGCTATGCCCTTCATGGTGCTACTCGCCGTGCCGCTCGCTTTGTTCGGCGCCTTCGTCGTGCTCTTGCTGCGCGGCATGCAGATCGACGTCTACTCTCAGATCGGTTTCGTCATGCTGATCGGCCTGGCGGCGAAGAACGCGATCCTGATCGTCGAGTTCGCCCGACGGCGCCGCGAGGAAGGCCTGACCATCGTCGAGGCGGCGATGGAAGCCGCGCGGCTGAGGCTGCGGCCGATCCTGATGACGGCCTTCGCCTTCATCCTCGGCGTGCTGCCGCTGATGTTCGCGACCGGCGCGGGCGCCGCCAGCCGGCAGTCGATCGGCACCACCGTCTTCGGCGGCATGGTGGCGGCGACGATCCTGTCGCTGGTCTTCGTGCCGGTCTTCTATGCGGTAATCGAGAAGCTGCGCGAGCGCGGCGGCGAGAGCGAACCTGCCGCGGGGCCTCACCATGCCCCGCACCAACAAGAGATTGAACCGACCGCCGAGCCCGTCCGGCTCGCCCAGGCGGCCGAATAGGATTGGAGACCAACATGCGTAAATGGAAAATCGCTTTGGGAACGGCGGTCGCGCTGGGCGCAATCTCGGTGGCAAGCGTGCACCTGCTCGACATGGGCAATCTCAGCCTCAGCGCCAGCACTGCGGGCGCGGCACCTGCGCCCAAGGCGTTCGTCATGCCGGTCCCGGTGGTCAACGTCGTCAAGAAGACGCTGCCGATCTATCTCGACTACGCCGCGCGCGTCGAGCCGATCCGCAACATCACCCTGCAGGCGCGCGTGCCGGGCTATCTGCAGGAGCAGACGGCGCAGGACGGCAGCGACGTCAAGCAGGGCGACCTGCTTTACCGGATCGCGCCCGAGGACTACCAGGCAGCGCTCGACCAGGCGAAGGCGCAGGTGCAGCGCGACGCGGCAGCGCTCGATTACGCGCGGTCCAACCTCGGCCGTGGCACCGACCTTGCCAAGGCCGGGTACCTCGCCAAGGACAGCTTCGACCAGCGCACCAGCAACTTGCGCACGGCCGAAGCCGCCCTTGCGGTCGACCAGGCGGCGGTGCGGACGGCCGAGCTCAATCTCGGCTATGCCGAGATCAAGGCACCGTTCTCCGGGCGGATCGGCCGCAACCAAGCCTCGGTCGGCACCCTGGTGAGCGTCGCCGGCACGGTTCTCAACACGCTGGTGCAGCTCGACCCGATCTACGTCACCTTCAATCCGAGCGAGACCGACCTCGTCCAGATCGAGCAGGCGAAGGCCAACGGTCCGATTGCGGTCGACGTGCTGTTGCCCGGCGAGACCGAGCCCAGCCAGAAGGGCCAGCTCACCTTCATCGACAACACGATCGATCATTCGACCGGCACGATCACGGCGCGGGCAACGATCGGCAACGCCAAGTTCGCGCTGCTGCCCGGGCAGTATGTGCGCGTGCGGCTGCATGTGAAGCAGCAGCCCAATACGCTGATGGTGCCGCAGGTGGCGCTGGGTTCCAGCCAGCTCGGCAAATACCTGTACGTCCTCGGCAAAGACAACACTGTAGACCAGAAGCTGGTGTCGCTCGGCCCGACCGACGGCGATCTGATTTCCGTCACCTCAGGCATCTCCGAGACCGACCAGGTGATCACCGGCAATTTGCAGAAGATCGGACCCGGAATGCCGGTTTCTCCCTTGCCGGAAACGAAACCGGCCAGCTGATAATCCCCCATCAGTCCCGGTCCGACGGCGCCCTCGACACCCACATCGAGGGCGCCGTTTTGTTTGCGCGCCTGCCATCCGCGAAAAAAACGATAGCCACCCTCTTGTTGGATTGTCGACAATCTGCTTGTCTTGCAGTCGGTTCATCCGGAGTGGCCCACATGTCAAAGCTGGATTTCAGTCCGATCGCGGATACGACGCGCAGGGCCGAGATCGTCGCGCTGCTCAGGCGCGCCATTCTGACCGGCCAGCTGGAGCCTGGGCAGAAGCTCAACGAACTCCGCATTTCCGAGCAGATGCGGGTAAGCCGCGCGCCGCTGCGCGAGGCGATGCGCGAGCTGGTGCAGGAAGGTATCCTGACCAGCATTCCCTATGCCGGAACCTTCGTTGTCGACGTCAGCGCCAAGGACATCGTCGACGCCTATTCCCTCAACAAGGTGCTCGACGACTTTGCCATCGAGCTCGCCTGGCCGCAGCGCGACCAGCGCTTCTTCGACGAGCTCGACCGCCGCCACGAAGCGGTGAAGCAGGCGACGCGGGCGCTCGACACCATGCGCCAGATCGAGACGGCGCTGCAGCTGCACGGGCTGGTCTACGAGTGGGCCGACAATTCGGTGCTGCTCGAAACCTGGCAGCGGCTGACCAGCCGACTGCAAATGTATTTCGCCCTGCACCAGCGTGCGCGGAACGAGCCGGTACCGGCCGAGGACCTGCACGAAACCTATGTGGCGCTGCTCAAGGGCACGGACATGCGCGCTGCCCAGCGCCATGCCCGCGAGCATATCGACAACGATTTCGAAGCGCTTCTTGCCTATGCGCGCAGCCTCGAAAAGCGCGCATCGAAGGGCGCCTGACAAACCCGCGGACAAACGGACACCAACGTGAAGATCAAGAGCATAAAAGCCTACCATGTCGTGCAGCCCTTCGTGGACGGACCCTACCGCATGTCCAAGGGCCGGGTCGCCGACTGTTTCGATGCGGTAATCGTCGCCATCACTTCCGACACAGGCGTGACCGGCTGGGGCGAGATGGCGCCGCTCGGCAATTTCTATTCTGCCGCGTTTCCGGCGGGAACGCGCGCGGGCGTGCCGGAGATCGCGCCGCATCTCATCGGCCATGACCCACGCGGGCTGGCCGGCATCGTCAGGTTGATGGACACGGTGTTCAAGGGCCATCCCTACGTCAAAGCCGCGCTTGATATGGCTTGCTGGGATCTCGCTGCTCGCGCGGCCGACGTGCCGTTGGTAGCGATGCTCGGCGGCCGCGAGAGCGAGACGGCGGAACTTTACCGGGTCGTGACCCACGGCACGGTCGACCAGATGGCGGCACTTGCCAAGCGCATCGTTGCCGAAGGCTACCATCGGCTGCAGGTCAAGGTCGGCGGCAATGTCGGTGACGACATCGAGCGCGTGAGCGCCGTCGCATCAGCCGTGCCGAAGGGCACGGTGATCTTCTGCGACGCCAATGCCGGCTGGACGCCCTACCAGGCGCGCCAGTTCGCCGATGCCACGCGCGGCATCGACTACACATTCGAACAGCCCTGCACGACGATCGAGGAGAATATGTCGGTGCGCCGCATGCTCGACAAGCCGATGGTGCTCGACGAATCCGTCACATCGCTGGGCGAGATGCTGGAAATCCATCGCCGTGGCGCGGCCGATGGGCTGACGCTGAAGATCTCGCGCCTCGGCGGCGTGACGCAGACGCGGCTGATCCGCGACGTCGCCGTCGAGCTCGGTTTCATGGTCACCATCGAAGACACCGGCGGCGCGGAGATCGACACCGCCGCGATGGCGCATCTGTCGCTGTCGACACCGGAGGAGCGCCGTCTGCATGCCATCGCCTTCCACGAATGGGTGACGGTGCGCACCGCCTCCAACAAGCCGCCGGTCGCGGGCAGCCGCATGGGCATTCCCGACGGCCCCGGGCTCGGCATCAACGTGGTGCCGGACCTGCTCGGCAAGCCCTTCTTCGAGATCGGCTGAGATGAAGATCGGGAGCAGCGCCGCAACGCCGATCGCGCTAGCAGGCTTTTCGCTGAGCTGAACTGGGAGATCGCCAAAAGGAAAGGAGACCGGCAAATATCGAATCGAGGCGGCCACGATTTCGATCGGGCTGCACGCCCGAGTTAGGCATGCATCAAGAAAATCTGACTTTTCCGCTTCAAGGAGCGGATGGACCGGACCAAAGTGCATGTTACAGTTCGTTCGACTGAATTCTTGACGATGGCCGGGACCGGAGAACTCCACGGAACGTCGTCAACCGGAATGCACTCGCCAACCACAAGAACTGGGGAAAGGGTTTAGACCCATGAGCAAGAACTACCGCGTCCTCGACCTCATCCGGCGCAACCGCACGCCGCTCGAAAATCACCTCATCGACGGCCTCATCGACGGCCGCGTCAGCCGCCGCGATTTCGTGCGCCACGGCAGCCTGCTCGGCCTGTCGCTGCCGCTTCTCGGCCGCATCGGCATGGCGGCCGGCTTCGGCGCCGCGCCCTCGCTTGCCCGCGCCCAGGGCGCGCCGGGCGCCACCATCCGCGTCGGCAGCAGCGTGCCGGCCGCCGCGATCGACCCGGTCACCATCGCCGACGCCGGCGGCCTGCTCGTCATGCAGCAGGTCGCCGAATTCCTCTGCGTCGACGGCCCCGATCTGGTGCTCAAGCCGGCACTGGCCGAAAGCTGGAAGCCGAATGCCGATGGCTCGGTGTGGACGTTCACGCTGCGCAAGGGCGTCAAGTTCCACTCAGGCGGCGAGATGAAGGCCGAGGACGTGGTGGCCAGCATCGACCGGCTTGCCGATCCCGCCAACTCCTCCAACGCGCTGTCGGTGTTCCGCGGCATCCTCTCGAAGGGCGCCAGCAAGAAGGTCGACGAATACACGGTGGAATTCCATCTCGACGCGCCGAACGGCAACTTCCCCTATATGCTGTCGTCCGACAACTACAACGCCGTCATCATCCCGGCGAGCTACAAGGGCGATTACGAAAAGAGCTTCGACGGCACCGGGCCGTTCAAGCTGGAGAAGTACACGCCCAAAGTCGGCGCCTCCTTCGTTCGCAATGAGAACTACTGGGGCGAAAAGGCCCTGCCGGAGCGCACCGAATTCACCTTCTTCACCGATATCCAGCCGCAGATCCTGGCGCTGCAGGGCGGCCAGATCGACATCATCAATCAGATGCCGGTGCTGGCGGGCGTCGCCGTCCTCAACGATCCGAACGTGAACGTCATCAGCCTGAAATCGTCGGCGCATCAGCAACTGCATCTGCGCTGCGACGACGGTCCGATGAAGGACCCGCGGGTACGCCGCGCCATCGCGCTCAGCATCGATCGCAAGAAGTTGGTCGCCGGCCTGATGAAAGGGCGCGCCCAGGAGGGCAATGACAGCCCGTTCGCCGGGGTCTATCCGTCGACGGACACCAGCGTGCCGCAGCGCGAGCAGGACATCGCGCAGGCCAAGCAGCTGATGGAGGCGGCCGGCGCCGGCAAGGGGTTCAAAATAACGCTGACCACCGAGCGCTATCTGGAAATCCCCGAGTACGCGCAGCTGATCCAGAACTGGGTCAAGGAGATCGGCATCGAGCTCGAGCTCAACATCCTCGACCAGAGCGCCTATTACGGCGATGCGGTGTTCGGCAAATCGAACTGGCTGGATTCGGTGATGGGCATCACCGACTACGGCCACCGCGGCGTGCCGAACGTCTATCTCGCCGCGCCATTGAAGAGCGAGGGCACCTGGAATGCCGCGCATTTCAAGAACAAGGACTATGACCAGCTGGCGACCAGCTATATCGCGGCCCTCGACCTCGAGGCGCAGAAGGCTGCAGCCGGCAAGATCCAGAAGCTGCTGCTCGAGGAAACGCCGGTGATCTTCGGCTATTTCTACGACTATCTGACGGCGACGGCGAAAGGCGTGGCGGGCGTGCAGCCCACCGCGATGTCGCAGCTGTTCCTCGAAAAGGCTTCGAAAGCCTGACGCGAGGGAGCAAGCTTATCCCTGACAGCCGGCTCTCGACGGAGAGCCGGCTCCAATAGGAGTATTCGTCATCCTCGGCTTCCTCATCCGGCGCCTGGCTCTGTCGCTTGTGACGCTGTTCCTGCTCAGCGTCATGGTGTTCCTGGGCGGCCAGGTGCTGCCCGGCAATGTCGGGCGCGCGATATTGGGGCCGTTTGCCGACCAGCGCGCCGTCGACGCGCTCAATCACTCGCTCGGCGTCGACCGGCCGCTGCTCGTCCAGTACGGAAGCTGGATCTGGAATTTCGTCCATGGCGACATGGGCACGTCCTACATTTTTCGCGCGCCGGTGGCGCCCTTCGTCATCGACGCGTTGGGAAATTCGATGAAGCTGGCGCTTGTCGCCTTCGTGCTGGTGGTGCCGATCGGCATCCTCGGCGGCGTGATCGCCGCGCTCAACCTCAACCGGCCGCTCGACCGCATCATCAGCCTCGGCGGATTGTCGGTGACGGTGCTGCCCGAGTTCGTCACCGGCATCATCCTGATCCTGATCTTCGGCGTCTGGCTGCGCTGGCTGCCGATCGCGGCGGCCTGGCCGAAGGGTGCCGGCGTCTTCACCCAGCTCTATTATCTCATCCTGCCGTCGCTGCCGCTGTTTCTGGTGCTGTTCGGCTATATCGCTCGCATGGCGCGGTCGGGGATGATCGAGGCGCTCGACTCCGACTATACGCGCACCGCGGTGCTTAAAGGTCTGCCCTGGCGCACGGTGATCTGGCGGCATGTGCTGCGCAACGCGCTATTGCCGACCATCACCGTCATCGCAACCCAGACCGGCTACCTCATCGGCGGCCTTGTCGTGATCGAGACGCTGTTCCGCTACCAGGGCATCGGCTCGCTGATCTTCACTGCCGCCCGCGGCAAGGATTTTCCGATGCTCGAGGCCGGCATCCTCACCATCGGCATCGTCTATGCGGTGGCCACATTGATCGCCGATTTCCTCTATTCGGTGCTCAATCCGCGCATCCGGCTGGGAGCGGAGCAATGAGCGCGACAGACACACCCGCTAACCTGCCAACGCCGGACGCCGCGACACAGCGCAGCCCCTGGGGCGAGGTGCTGCATTCGCTCTTGCGATCGGGAACCTTCCTGACCGGGCTCGGCATCGTCCTGCTCTGGATCGTCTGCGCGCTGTTCGGCGAGCATTTCGTCCCCTACGATCCGCTTGCCGACGACATCATCAACGCGCTGGCGCCACCGTCGGCCGAGCACTGGTTCGGCACCGACCAGATCGGCCGCGATGTCTTCTCGCGGGTCATCGTCGGCTCACGCGATATCCTGATGGTGGCACCTTTGGCCACGATTCTGGCGACCATTGCCGGCACCGCGCTCGGGCTCGTCATCGGCTATTTCCGCGGCATCGTCGACGATATCGTCAGCCGTATCCTCGAAGCCTTCATGGCAATCCCGGTGGTGATCATCGCACTGCTCGCCATCGTCGCGCTCGGCACCTCCAAGATCACCGTGATCGTCGTCATCGGCTTGAGCTTCGCACCGATCATCGCCCGCACGGTGCGCTCGGCGGTGCTGGCCGAACGCGAGCTCGATTATGTCGCGGCGGCAAAGCTTCGCCACGAAGGCGCGCTGCACACGATGTTCGTCGAGATCCTGCCCAACGTGATCCCGCCGATCCTGGTCGAGACGACAGTGCGTCTGGGCTATGCGATCTTCGCCGTCGCCACGCTCTCCTTCATGGGCTTCGGCATCCAGCCGCCCTCGCCCGACTGGGGACTCTCGATATCCAGCAATTACGGCATGATCGGCGGCGGCTTCTGGTGGACGGTGCTGTTCGACGCGCTGGCGATCGCCTCGCTGGTGATCGGGGTCAACCTGGTGGCCGACGGCGTCCATGGAGCGTTCAATGACTGACAGGAACGCGCTCGAGCTCAACGATCTCTCGGTCGCCTATCGCGTCGGGCGCCGCAACCGGGCGGTGCTGCGCAATGTCAGCTTCAAGATCGGCCGCGGCGAGGCCTATGGGCTGGTCGGCGAATCCGGCTGCGGAAAGTCCACCGCGGCGCTGTCCGTGGTCCGCTACCTGCCGCGCAACGGCTCGATCACCGGCGGCTCGATCGCGCTCGACGGCCGGGATGTGATGAAGCTCGATGCCGAGGCGCTCAGACGCGCCCGTGCGGAAAGCGTCTCCATGGTCTATCAGGATCCCGGCAAGGCGCTGAATCCATCATTGCGCATCGGCCGCCAGCTCACCGAGATCTTCGAGCTTGCCGGCATGTCGGGACAGGCGGCGAGCGACAAGGCGATCGCGATGCTCAATCTTGTGCGCATCTCGGATCCGGCCAGTGTCATGCAGCGCTGCCCGCACCAGCTTTCCGGCGGCATGCAGCAGCGCGTGGCGATCGCAATGGCCTTGGCCAACGACCCCTCGATGCTGATCCTCGACGAGCCGACGACGGGTCTCGACGCCACGGTCGAAGCCGAAGTGCTCGACCTCATCGCGCAACTGCGCCGCGAGCTTTCGGCCTCAATCCTGTTCATCAGCCACAACCTCGCCGTGGTTTCCAACATGTGCGACCGGGTCGGCGTGCTCTATGCCGGGATGCTGGTCGAGGAAGGCTCGACCAAGGACGTCTTCAACGATCCGCGCCATCCCTACACGGTCGCCTTGCTGCGCTGCCTGCCGCGCGGCGGCCAGCGCAAGGACCAGGGCCGGCTCGACACGATCCCCGGCTTCCTGCCCGGCATCGGCGCTACGATCGTCGGCTGCGCCTTCGCCGACCGCTGCGCGCTGGCGACGGAGCGCTGCCGCAGCGAGCCGCCGCCGCTCTATGAGCTTGGAGGCGGCCGGCTGTCGCGCTGCCACTATCACGACAAGGCGCAGTCGCTGCCGCGCGCGACACCCGCCGAAATTGCCGCCGTCGCGCCGAAGCAGGCGCCGCCAGTGCTGCAGGTCGAGGGGCTGAACAAGACCTATGCCAGCCATGGCCGTGCATTGAGAGCGGTGAAGGACGTTTCAGTCAGCCTCCGGCCCGGCGAGACGCTCGGGTTGGTCGGCGAGTCCGGCAGCGGCAAGACCACCTTCGCGAGGCTGCTGCTCGGCCTCGTGCCGCCGGACGAGGGCGGCAGCATCGAACTGGAGGGCAAGCAGTTGGCGCCGCGGCTTGCCAGCCGCTCGGAGGACCAGGTCAAGGCGGTGCAGATCGTCTTCCAGAATCCGGATTCGGCGCTCAACCGTTCGCATTCGATCCGGCATATCCTCAGCCGCGCTTTGAAGCGGTTGGGCGGGCTCACCGGCAAGTCGCTGGAAGCGCGCCTCGAAGAGCTCGTCCGCTCGGTGCGGCTCACCGACCGGCATCTCGCCGTCAAGCCGCGGCAGCTTTCGGGCGGTCTGAAGCAGCGCGTGGCGATCGCCCGCGCCTTCGCCGGCGATCCGCGCATCGTCGTCTGCGACGAGCCGACCTCGGCGCTCGACGTGTCGGTGCAGGCGGCGATCCTCAACCTCTTGGCCGACCTGCAGTCGAAGCAGGATGTGAGCTACATTTTCATCTCGCACGACCTCGGCGTGGTGCGCTATCTGTCCGACAAGATCGCGGTGCTCTATCTCGGCCGCATCATGGAGTTCGGACCGTCGGAAGCGGTGTTTTCCGGCCCGCATCACCCTTACACGGAAGCTCTGTTGTCGGCCGTTCCGAAACTCGACCGGACGGAAAGCTCGCGCATCCGCCTCGACGGCGAAATCCCGAGCGCGGCCAACCCACCCACGGGTTGCGTCTTCCACACGAGATGCCCGCGCAAGATCGGCGCGATCTGCGAGACGCAAGTGCCGGAACTTTCCGAGGCAGAGCCCGGGCACACAATTCGATGCCATATTCCTTTCGCGGAGTTGGCAAGACTGCAGAAGCCGAAGGCCGTGGAGCCGGCGTGATAGCCGCCAGAAAGCGGCCGCGCCTGCTGGATTCGCTGCGCGCGATGGTTGGCGCAGGGCGGCAAGCGCGCTGACACCATCGCGCTAGTCGACGTCCAGGCAAACCTCGTTTCGAACCGCCGCGTAGGGTCCCTCGCGCCTTCCCTCGATCCTGCCGGATCTCCCCCCGCCCCGCATCGTCTCGGAGTCTCGTTTTAGCTCATTCCTGAGACGACCGCCGAAATGGCGGTTGAAATATTTTTCAAACGGTCATAGGAATGTTCAAACAATGATCGCGGCGCGGGCGGCGCCAAGGACCGGAGGAAGCGACATGTCCCATCCGCAATTCGCAGCGGAACTCCTGCAGCGCGCTGAGAAACAAGGACCGATCACCATCGGTCTCGCCGGCGCCGGACAGATGGGAACAGATATCGTCGTTCAGGTCGCACTCATGCCGGGCATGCGCATCGGCGCCATTTCGGAGGTCAGGCCGCAGGCGGCGATCGATGCGGCGCTGCTGGCCGGCCATGATCGTTCCGATATTGTGCAGGCGCCCAATGCCCCGGCCATTGATCGCGCCATCGAGGGCGGCAAGATCGCGGTCACCGAGGACCTGCATGCGCTCGCCGCCGCCGGCCGCATCGACGTGATCATCGACGCAACCGGAAATCCCAATATCGGCACGCTGTTCGCGCTCGAGGTGATGAAGAACGGCAAGCATATCGTCATGCTAAATGTCGAGGCCGACATCACGATCGGCCGGTTCCTGAAGGAAGAGGCGCGCAAGGCCGGCGTCGTCTACACAGGTGCGGCGGGCGACGAGCCTGCCTGCACGCTGGAGATCATCGGCTTCGCCAGAAGCCTCGGCTTCAACATCGTTGCCGCCGGCAAGGGCAAGAACAATCCGCTGAAGTTCGACGCCGTGCCGGCCGACTACGAGAAGGAGGCGGCCGAGCGCAACATGAATGCGCGCATGCTGGTCGAGTTCGTCGACGGCTCGAAGACGGCAATCGAGATGGTGGCGATCGCCAACGCGACGGGACTGGTGCCCGACGTGCCAGGCATGCACGGCCCTACCGCGACGCTAGAAGAACTCGCCAGCGTGCTCTGCCCGCGCGAGGATGGCGGCGTGCTTCATCGCAAGGGCGTTGTCGACTATTCGATCGGCAAGGGCGTCGCGCCCGGGGTGTTCTGCATCATCGAAACCAAGCATCCGCGCGTGCTGGAGCGAATGATCGACCTCAAGGTCGGCAGGGGCCCCTATTTCACGATCTTCCGGCCCTATCACCTCACCAGCCTGGAAGTGCCGCTGTCGGCGGCGCGCGCCGTGGTCTACAAGCGCGCCGACATGGAACCGCTCGATCATCCGGTGGCCGAGGCGGTGGCGGTGGCCAAGACCAGTCTCGGCACCGGCCAGTCGCTCGGCATGATCGGCGAGAACGACTACCGCGGCTTCGCCATGACCTGGGAAGACGCGCGCGCCAAGGGCGCGCTGCCGCTCGGGCTTGCTGAACGTGCCAAGGTGGTGAAGCCGGTCAAGGCCGGCGACTTCCTGACCTATGAAAACTGTGTACCCGACGATTCGATGGTGATAACCCAGATCCGCCGTCGTCTCGACCAGTCGGACGGACGGTTCGTAACCAACGCGGCCTAAAGCGCGTCGCGCGGAAACGGATCCAGGCGACGCGCTTTAGGTCTTTGTTTTTATGCATGTCGTTTTCGCAAAACCGCTGCACACTTTTGCGCGACATGCTCTAACCCTCCGGATCCCAGCCTGATGGACGATGTGGTAATCGGGATCGACGCCTCGACGACCGCCGTGAAGGCGATCGCTTTCGCGCGCGACGGCTCGGAGCTTTTCCAGGCACGCGAGACCTATCCGCTTTCCAACCCGGCGCCCGGCCATTTCGAGCAGGACGCCGAGCATTGGTGGGAGGCGCTGCTGTCGGCGCTGCAACAAGTCGCCAAGGCGATCGATGCCTCACGCGTGAAAGCCATCGCAATCGCGCACCAGCGCGAGAGCTTCACGCTGATCGACAACGCCGGCAAGCCGCTCATTCCCGCCATATTGTGGCTCGACGAACGCGCCCGCCGCCAGGTGGCGCGGTTTTCGGAAGAACTCGGCCGCGAGGCGATCCGCGACTGGAGCGGCAAGCCGCCGGACCCGACGCCGGCGCTCTACGCTTTGGCCTGGCTGACGGAGCACCGGCCGCAGGCGCTGGCGGAAGCGGCCGCGGTGGTCGACGTGCACGCGTTCTTCGTCCACCGGCTCACCGGGCGACTCGTCACCAGCACGGCGAGTGCCGATCCGCTCGGTCTGCTGGACATCGCGCATGGCGTCTGGCACCCGAGGCTGGTCGAGGCGGCGGGGCTGCGGCCGGAGCAACTGCCGGAGCTCGCAGCCCCTGGGGAGGTCTGCGGCACGTTGTCGGAAAGCGTCGCGGCGGCGATCGGCCTGAAGGCCGGCACGCCGGTTATTGCGGGCGCCGGAGACGGCCAGGCGATGGGCCTCGGCATGGGAGTCTACGGGCCCGGCAAAAGCTATCTGTCGTTGGGCTCAGGCGTCGTCAGCGGAAATTATTCCGGTACGGTGACAACGTCGGATGCATTCCGCACGCTGGTTTCGCCGACCGGCTCCGGCTTCATGCTGGAGACGGTGCTGCGTTCCGGCATGCAGTTGGTCGACTGGATCGTGCGCACTACCGGCGCGCCTTCGGCCGCGGTGCTGGAGAAGGCTGCGAAGGACGTCGCGCCAGGCAGCGACGGATTGCTCGTCATGCCCTATTGGGCCGGCGTCATGAGCCCTTACTGGGACGGCTCGGCGCGCGGCGCTATCGTCGGCCTGTCGCTCGATCACGAGCCAAAGCATCTCTTCCGCGCGGTGCTGGAGGGCATAGCGCTGGAGCAGGCGATCGCCACCGAGGCGATGGAGGAACAGACCGGCAAGGCCGACGCGATGATCGCGGCCGGCGGCGGCACCAATTGCGCACTGCTGATGGAAATCATGGCGAGCGTGCTCGAGCGCCCGCTCTTCGTCTCGCCGGTCAACGAAGCAGCGGCGCTGGGAGCCGCCATGCTCGCGGCCTCGGCAATCGGCTGGTTCGCGTCACCGGAAGAAGCGGCAAAGGCGATGGCGGCACGGCCGGCACGCCAGGTCGATCCTGTCGAGGCGCTTGTTCCGACCTACCGCGCACGCAAAGAAGTCTATCGTGATCTCTATCACGCGACACGCGATATCCACACGCGGCTCGGCGCGATTACCTGAACTACCGGCTAAGCAGCCCCTTGGCCGCGTCTTCGTCGGTGATCAGCACCGAGACCTTCGTATTCGCAAGTGCGGCGCGCATGACGGCGATCTTCTCCCGCCCGCCCGACACCAGGATGGTGGTCGGAATGTCGGAGAGATCCTGCAGCGGGTAGGCGCAGACGCGGCGGTTGACCTCATGGTCAACGATGCGGCCCTCGGCATCGATGAAGTGGCAGAGGATATCGCCGACCGCGCCCGCCGCCTGCAATTCCTCCAATTCGCTGGGCTTGATGAAACCGTAATTGGCGATCGGGCTGTCGTTGGAAAAGGAGCCGACGCTGAGCACGGCGATGTTGGCGCGCCGCGCCCTAAAGACCACATCCTGGACGCTGCGCTGGCTCATGAAGGCATCGCGCTGCTCCGGCCTGTCGGCATAGACGGGCACGGGCAGCAGATAGCATTCGGCGCCGATCTTCTCAGCGAATTCCCAGGCGCTCTCGGTCGGATTGAGCGGCTGCGCATGGGTGAGGCCGCCAAGCATCGAGACCACCGTGGTCCTGGCGATCGGCCGCCTGGGCAATTCGTTGATGGCGAATTTCAGCGTCCTGCCCCAACCCAGTGCGATAACGTCGCCCGCATTGACGTTGTCGGCGAGATAGGCGGCGGCGGCATGGCCGATCATCAGCGGCGCGTTGCTCCTGTCGGCAGCCGACGGCACGACCACCGCCTGGCTGAGGCCGAAGCGCTGCTTCAGGCTTTCCTCCAGCTGCACGCATTCGACGACGCTGTCGCGAATGCGGAACTGGACGACGCCCTCCTCGCGCGCGGCCGACAGAATCCGGTGCACCTTGATACGGCCGACGCCGAGGATCTCCGAGATCCGCTCCTGCGTCAGCCCTTCGACATAATAGTGCCAGGCGGCTCGGGCCTTGAGCTCGGCATCCGGAAAACGCGAGACCTTGTCGTTCTCGATCATCGCCATGCTTTATGCCTCCGTATGCGCTCGACTTCCCTATGGCAAACTGTCGGTTCACGCAAACTGCCGCCGAATGGCTGCGCGGCACTTGACAATTTTCTGATGAACGTTTTAGCTGAACAAAATTGCAGTTCAAAGATAAATTGTTCACAAGGGAGGATGCCTGGTGAACAAGAGCGGAAGGCAAGGCACGCCTGCCCGCTGACGGAGGAGACGAAGTGGCCGTGAGCAACGAGACGAGCGAGTTGAAGGCTGGCACCGGCGCCGCGCAGGCCGCTTCCGGTGCGAAGCTTTCGGCGCTGTTTGCCGGCACGATGGGACCGCTGATCGGGCTGGTGCTGCTGTGCCTGGCGCTGGCGCTGACCACCGACACCTTCCTTACGGTACGCAACATCCTCAACGTGCTCGACCAGGTGACCGTGCTCGGCATCATGGCGATCGGCATGACGCTGGTCATCCTGATCGGCGGCATCGACCTTTCCGTCGGCTCGGTGCTGGCGCTGGCCTCGATGGTGATGGGCTATGTCGCCTATCCCGACTATCTCAATCTCGGCGTCCCGGCGGGCATCGCCGCGGCGCTCGTCGTCGCCGCCCTCTGCGGCCTGGTGTCGGGCCTGCTGGTGACGGTGACGAAACTGCCGCCCTTCATCGCGACGCTTGCCATGATGTCGGTGGCGCGCGGCCTCGCCAACATGATCACCGACGGCTCGCAGATCGTCGGCTTTCCCGACTGGTTCACCAACCTCTCCATCGTGCGCCATTTCGGCTTCCTGTCGGTCACCGTCGGGCTGATGATCGTGCTGGCGATCGTCTTCGCGATCTTCCTCAATTACCGCGCCACCGGCCGCAGCCTCTACGCGATCGGCGGCACGGCGATCGGCGTTCTCATCATCGGCGTGCTGCGCAACGGCCTCAACCTGCTCGGCGTGTCGCCCTTCATCCAGCAGGTGGTGATCGGCGTGGTGATCGCGCTGGCGGTTGCCACCGATACCTGGCGGCGGCGCCGCCAATAGGAATTCGCCCGGATGTCCGGGCGGAACGGATCGGTCGATCCGAGACTGGGACTGTCCGGCCGAGGGCGCCGCGATGCGCAGGCTGACAGATTGAACACCAACGGAGGAAAAACATGCTGACCAAACGTTCACTGCTGCTTGCGGCCGCGGCCATCGTCCCGCTGCTCGGCCTGTCCGATGCCGCCTCGGCCAAGGACGCCAAGAAGCTCGGCCTTGCCGTCGCCAATCTGCAGGCGGACTTCTTCAACCAGATCAAGCAGTCGGTCGAAGCCTATGCCAAGGAGAAGGGCATCGAGGTCATCACCGTCGACGCCAAGGGCGATTCGGCCACGCAGGTCAGCCAGGTGCAGGACCTCCTCACCCAGAACATCGACGCGCTGATCTATATCCCGGCCGGCGCCACCGCCGCGACCGTGCCGACCAAGACCGCGAAGGCCGCCGGCATCCCGGTGGTCAATGTCGACCGCAACGCCGACGGCGCGCCCGGCGACACCTTCATCGCCACTGACAGCGTCAACTCGGCCAAGGGCGTGTGCGACTACATCGCCAAGCAGGCCGGCGGCAAGGGCGAGATGGTGATCATCCATGGCCAGAAGGGCACGACGCCGGAAGTCGACCGCTCCAAGGGCTGCGGCGAGGCGCTGAAGGCCTATCCGGATATCAAGGTGGTCGGCGAGCTCTGGAGCGATCAGTGGCACCAGGACGAAGGCTTCAAGCTGGCGCAGGACCTGCTGCAGGCCCATCCGAATGTCTCGATCATCTTCGGCCAAGCCGACGCGCTGGCTCTGGGCGCCGCGCAGGCGGTCAAGGTCGCCAACCCCGACCACAAGGTCTGGATCGCCGGCTTCGACGGCGACGTTGCGGCGCTCAAGGCGCTGAAGGAGGGCGTGTTCGACGTGACCGCGACGCAGCAGACGCAAGGCATGGGCCGGCTCGCCGTCGACTCGGCGATCAAGATCGTGGCGGGCGAAAAGCTGCCGGCCGAGCAACTGCAGGACGCGACGCTGACCACCAAGGACAATGTCGCGCAATTCATCGAGAAGCATCCGTAAGGCGGCAACCGTTGAGAGAGCGCCACGATGTCCACTGAACCTCGCCATAGCGAAGGCCCGCATAACGGGCTCTTCGTCAACGGCCTCTGCAAGAGCTACGGACCGGTGCAGGTCCTGGCCGATGCGAGCTTCGAGGTGCGGCCGGGCGAGGTCGTGGCGCTGCTCGGCGAGAACGGTGCCGGGAAGTCGACGGTGTCCAACATCATCGCCGGTTCGACCAAGCCTGATGCCGGCACCATCATCTGGCGGGGGAAGCCCTATTCCCCCGCCAATCCCGCTGCGGCCATCGAGGCCGGCGTCGGCATGATCCATCAGGAATTGAAGCTGCTGCCGGACCTATCGGTGGCGGAGAATGTCTATGTCGGGCGGCTGCCGATGCGGGGCGGCCGCATCGACCGGGCAACCATGAACGCGAAGGCCTCGGCGCAATTGAAGCGCCTCGGCCTCGACGTCTCGCCGGAGCGCAAGGTGCGCACGCTGCGCGTCGCGGCACAGCAGCAGGTGGAGATCGCCAAGGCGCTGACGCTGAATGCCGAGCTTCTGATCCTCGACGAACCGACCGCCGCGCTCGGCGGCGAGGAGACGGAGCTGCTGTTCAAGCAAATCCGCAAGCTCAAGGCCGAAGGCATGTCCTTCATCTATATCAGCCACCGGCTGGACGAGATCGCTCAGATCGCCGACCGTGTGGTGGTAATGCGCGACGGCCGCATCGTCGCCCGGCACGAGCGCGCCGACATCCCGGTGCGCACGGTCGTCGAGCAGATGGTCGGACGCAGCGTCGAACGCATGTTCCCGAAGCTGTCGGCGCCGGGCACCGAAACAGTGCTCGAAGTCGAGAACCTGTCCTCGCCGGAGCGCAGCTTCAACAATGTTTCGTTCGCGGTGAAATCGGGCGAAATCCTGGGCATCGCCGGGCTGATCGGCGCCGGCCGCACCGAACTGGTCAGGGCGATCGCCGGCGCCGATCCAATCTCGTCCGGCGCGGTGCGGGTCGCGGGCCAGCCTGTTCATCTCAGCGGCCCCGCGGCGGCGATCAGGGCCGGCGTCGTGCTGGTGCCGGAGGACCGCAAGGAACAGGGCGTCGTATTGGAGCAGACGATCGGCGAGAACCTCGCCATCGGCAATTTCGATCATGTCGCACCGAAGGGCTGGGTGTTTCCCAAAGCGGTTCAGAGGTTCGCCGAGGCCGGCATATCGAGGCTCGGCGTCAAGGGTCGGCCGAACCAGGCGGTCTCAAAACTTTCCGGCGGCAACCAGCAGAAGGTGATCATCGCCAAATGGGTGTCGCGGCCGCCCAAGGTGTTCATCCTCGATGAGCCGACGCGCGGCATCGACGTTGGCGCCCGCGCGGCGATCTACGATGTCATCGCCGACCTTGCCCGCTCGGGCATGGCCGTGGTGGTGGTCAGCTCGGATCTCGAGGAGGTGCTGGGGCTTTCGCACCGGGTTCTGGTGCTGAGCCGCGGCCGCCAGCGCGGCATCCTCGATCGCGACGAAGCAAGCAATGTCGCCGTGATGGAACTCGCCACGAGCTGAGGGCACGGCAGATGGGAATAAAGCGCAGCAGGTGATAGCCTCCCAAGCACCGGACCGCGCGGGGCGCCAGCAGGGCTGGCGCCCCTTCTTTCAGGGAGAGGGAGAAAGATGAAACTGTTCGATATTGATGGCGACGTGGCGCTGGTGACGGGCGCCGGCAGCGGCATCGGTCAAGCGATCGCCATCGGTCTGGCGGAAGCCGGCGCCGATGTCGCCTGTTTCGGCCACAGCTCGAAGGGCGGGCTGGAAGACACGGCCGACAAGATCAGGGCGCTCGGCCGCAAGGCGCTGGTGCTGACCGGAACTGTCACATCGCAGAGCGATCTCGCGGCAGCGGTCGAACGCGTCGAAAAGGAACTCGGCGCGCTGACGATCGCGGTCAACAATGCCGGCGTCGCCGGTGCCGAACCCGCCG
>NZ_RZSV01000450.1:0-1645 GCF_004023205.1 Mesorhizobium sp. M1A.F.Ca.IN.020.03.2.1
CCCCTGGCCCTCAACCCTGATGGATATACCGCTGCCATAGCAGCTTCCCACGGCTCTTCCGTTGCCACTCGCGACACGTCACCTTTCCAGACGGCTGGAGTGCCGGTCATCAATCCGTGAGAGAGGGCCTAAAAGTCATCTAGTCGGGCTCAAATAAGGCAGGAAAGTCGATAAATGATATCAGCAACGCAGATCAGTGGCAGATGGAGAGTGGATGCTAAAAGAGAGCGTTCTGATCAACACGCCAGGCGAGGCGGCCTCTGTCTTTTTGGTAAGGGCGCTCGCAGCGCCATCTGGCGTGATCGTGACGATGCGGAGATTTCCCTACGATCTTCCATCGTCGCGTAGGGGTCGCCTGAGCAGGTGGAAGCGAACAGCGAGGCGCCATAGATGTATGACAAAGACATTACGACAATACAGGTTTTGCCATTAGCGATTTTGACTGAGCTACCACGCCATCGAACAAGTGAAGCCGTGCCAATTCTCGATGTTATTGAAGTGTGGTTGTGCCGCCAATATAGCGGCAATCAGATTCAGGACGCTATTGAGTTTCTCTGGAAAGAGGGCTTGCTGTGCACCGACGATGATAACAGTCCGCCTGTCTATCCACGCTGCAGCGTTCTTTTCTCAAGTTCGATCGGTGACGCTCTAGTTAAGAGGCGAGGCGAAGAATTCCCAACAGTGCCAGATCGCTTCGTCGAGGGCCTCAAGCGGTTAAAGGCATTGCGGGGCTGGAAAAACAAGGACTTGGCCAAACATCTCGGTGTGTCGGAAGCTTATATGTCCGGGATGATGCGTGGCATTCGAGACGTGAAGCTGTCCATGCTGGATCGCATGGAAAAGAGTCTTGGCGTAACCACGCTCGATCTGTTCGGACCCGAAACGCGGCCAGAAGTCCAGAAAAGGCAGGCCTAATAAACGAGAGAAGATGTAAGATGTAGCGACAAAACAGATCGATCAGGCCGCCGACTGGCGACCGAGGAAGAGTTTCAGAGGGCAATTGCAATGCCGAGTGAGCGCTGACTCCCTTGCGCGTACACGGGGCATCGAATCTATCTGATCTGCCTCATGATCAAAAGTGCAGATCATTCCCTTAGGCCACGGATTTCCGACTGGATCTGCCGAGCTGCTCGGCGGTTCAGAATGACGACGGGCAATCGCAGTGATAACCTTCGGTTGCGGCTTACCGGCGAAGGCGAGCCGACGATATCGTTGGCATAGTCTGGCTTGCGCCTTCCAAGCAATGACCCTGACCTCTTCCGGAAGACCCTCAACGCGGATCCGGCAGCGTTTTTCCTCTCGAGCGGGAAGAAGGTCTTGACGATCCGGACTATTACAAGAAGACCAATATCCTACTGGCGGGCATCAACCGCGACTAACGGATTCCACCGACCAGTAACGCCAGATTGAGGGAAATCTTCCTCGTCATGACTTAAAAGGGGAAGGGGGCGCTGCCCCCTCTCCCCTGCAAGGGGAAAATCGGTCTCCCCGTCCTTCCTCCGCGTGGGCCTGGCCCGCCCTTCGTGCAGGATCGACGCGGATCCGCATAGCGGATCCAGCGCGCCCCTTCGGCTTCGCCTCGGGCGGGTGATCCCTCCGATTTGTCCCCTTGCCCCCCTCTCCCCCCCTGTTCCGCACGAGCTCG
>NZ_RZSV01000451.1:0-1631 GCF_004023205.1 Mesorhizobium sp. M1A.F.Ca.IN.020.03.2.1
CGATGCTGGAGATCAATCCGCTGGTGGTGACCCGCGACGAGGCTGCCGTCGCGGGTCACCACCAGCGGATTGATCTCCAGCATCGAGGCGTCGTAGTCGCGGAACACCTGATAGCAGCCGAGGATGGTCTCGGTGGCCTTGCCGATCAGGTTGCTTTCAAGTCCGAGGCCGAAGGCGATCTCGCGCGCCTGGAAGCCCTGCATGCCGACGCCCGGATCGACGGCGGCGCGGATGATGGAATCCGGCTTCTTTTCGGAGATGTCCTCGATCTCCATGCCGCCGGCGGCCGATGCCACGATCATGACGCGCTCTTCCTTGCGGTCGAGCACGAAGCCGAGATAGAGCTCCTGCGCGATGTCGACGGCTTCCTCGAGATAGAGGCGCGAGATCAGCTTGCCGCGCGGGCCGGTCTGCTGGGTGACCAGCTTGCGGCCGAGCATTCCCTCGGCGGCGTTGGAGATCTCCTCGTCGTTGGAGCAGAGCTTGATGCCGCCGGCTTTGCCGCGCGCGCCGGAATGGACCTGCGCCTTCAGCACCCATTTCGAGCCGCCGATCTCGCGCGCCCGGTAGGTCGCCTGCTCGGGGCTGTAGGCAAGGCCGCCGCGCGGGACATGCACGCCGTGGCGGGCGAGCAGTTCCTTGGCCTGGTATTCGTGAATGTCCATCTTGTCCTCCCGGTAATCTAATGCGCTGCGCTATGCGCCTGGCTGGCGCGCTCGATCGCCTCGCTCACCACCAGAACATTGCGTGCCATGCGTTCCGAGGCAGCGTCGATCATCTTGCCGTCGAGCGCCGCCGCGCCCTTGCCGAGCGCCTCCGCTTCCTTGAGCACTTCAAGGATGCGGCGAGCGCGGGTGACCTCCTTTTCCGGCGGCGAGAACACGTCGTTGGCCAGAGCGATTTGCGACGGATGGATCGCCCATTTGCCTTCGATGCCGAGTGCGGCGGCGCGCCTGGCGGCTGCTGTGAAACCTTCGGGGTCGGAGAAATCGCCGAACGGTCCGTCGATGGCGCGCAAGCCATAGGCGCGGCAGGCGACAGTCATGCGCGACAGGGCGAAATGCCACTGATCGCCGGGATAGTCAGGGTTGAGGCCGCCGATGTTGACGGTGCGCGCCTTGTTGCTGGCGGCGTAATCGGCGACGCCGAAATGCATCGCTTCGAGCCGGCCGGGCGTGGCGGCGATCGCCTCGACATTGGCCATGCCGAGCGCGGTTTCGATCAGCGCTTCGAGACCGACCCGGGTCTTGAAACCCTTGGCCATCTCGATCTGGTTGACCATGGCCTCGACCATATAGAGGTCCGCCGGCACGCCGACCTTCGGCACTAGGATAGTGTCCAGCCGGTCGCCGGCCTGTTCCATGACGTCGACCACGTCGCGGTACATGTAGTGGGTGTCGAGGCCGTTGATGCGCACCGACACGGTCTTGCCCTTGGCGCGCCAATCGATGTCGTTCAGCGCCTGGATGATGTTCTTGCGCGCGCGCTCCTTGTCGGGCGGCGCCACCGCGTCCTCGATGTCGAGGAAGACGAAGTCGGCGGCGCTGTTCGCCGCCTTGTCGATCATTTCCGGGCTGGAGCCGGGAACCGCCAGCTCGCTGCGCTGGAGCCTGAGCTTCTTGAGGTGGTTG
>NZ_RZSV01000452.1:0-1610 GCF_004023205.1 Mesorhizobium sp. M1A.F.Ca.IN.020.03.2.1
GTCATAGAAACCGCGCACGGCGGAAAAGGGGATTTCGAGCTTTTCGGGCACGTCGGAAAAGGAGAGTCCCACCTCGAAACCGGTGTCGGTCACCTTCAGGTCCCAGTACTGGAACTGGATGACGATGGTCATCTGCTCCGGATAACGCTCGCGTAGCCGCGAGGAGATGCGCACGCCCGGCGCGCCGGTCAGGAAGGTGATGAAGAAATGATGGTTGCCCGGAAGGCCCGTGCGCGCGACTTCGGCCAGGACCTTGCGCATGACACCGCGCAATGCCTCCTGGGCCAGAATGTCGTAGCGGATGTGGTCGTCGGCCATGTGACGGTCGGGTTCCGTTGAATCGTCCGCATAGCTGTAATCAAGCTTGGGCGCGGCGTAAACCGCATATAGGCGCCGAAAGCTAAGGCCAAGAGGGCTGGCGGCGATTTGATCGCTCAGGCGTGGGCGAGGGCGGCCTGCCGGGCGGCTGCCGCTTTCTTCCTGCCGAAGGCGGCCAGGAAGGTGCGCACGCCATTGGTCGCTGAGCGCAACACCTCTTCCTCCGTCGGTATGCCGCCGAGCATGAAGGTTGTCTGCAACTCGGCGTTGACTAGTGCGAGGAACTGCCGCGCCGCCACGTCCGGATCGTCGATCGAGAGGTGCCCGGCATAGGCCAGCCGCGCGAAGCGGGCGGCAAGCGCCGACCAGGTGCGGCCCGGTCCCTGTTCGCGCCACTCGGCAAAAAGCTCGGGATAGCGCTCGCCCTCGGCCTGGATCAGCTTGCGCAGGAAGCGGCCGTCGCGGTTGCAGATACAGTTGCGGTTCATGCGCACCGCGAAGGCGACAAGATCGGCTTCGAGATCGGCGGGCTGGTCGGGAAAGGTGGCAATGGTGGCGAAGATGCCGGCATTGCAGCGCTCCGTCAGGTCGCGCACAATGGCCATGAACAGCTTTTCCTTATCGCCATGGTGATTGTAGACGGTCTGGCGCGAAACGCCGGCCTCGGCCGCGATCAGGTCGATATTGGCGCCGGCATAGCCTTCGCGGCAGAAGACCGAAGCGGCAGCATCAACCACCGATATGCGCTTGGCCTCGTGGCTGCGTGGCGGGAAAGTGTCAGGAGAAACGCCGACCTTCATAAAAAACCATATAGCGATGATTGACGAATTGGACAAGGCTGTCTAAATTTGTAGACACAATAAAGCGAAGCCCGCTCCCGGGAACGACAGAATCGCGCTTTGAAGCGACGATGATTTCACATCCCGGATGTCGGGGTTCCACGGGATGGAACGTCCTCGGGTAGACGCCGGACCATGGCGACAACCAGATCCGAAAGAAGCCCTTATCATGAGTCCCAAATTCCTCCGCATCGCGGTCGTGCTCGGCTTGTTGTCCGCAATCGGCCCCTTCGCCATCGATATGTACCTTCCAGCGCTGCCTTCGATCGGTGAGGATTTGAAAGCTGGCACCGCCGCCGTGCAGATGAGCCTCTTGATCTTCTTCCTGTCGATGGGCTTCGGCCAGATCGTCGTCGGACCGATCTCAGACATGGTCGGGCGCAAGCTGCCGCTTTATGTCGGACTCGCGCTGTTCATGGTTGGCGGCGTCGGCTCGGCTATGGCGCCCAATAT
>NZ_RZSV01000453.1:0-1586 GCF_004023205.1 Mesorhizobium sp. M1A.F.Ca.IN.020.03.2.1
TCCTGCAGGGGCTCGGCGCCAGCGCGGGCATGGCAGTGCCGCGCGCCATCGTGCGCGACCTGCACACCGGCAACGAGGCCGCCAAGCTGATGTCGCTGCTGATGCTGGTGTTCTCGGTGTCGCCTATCCTCGCGCCGCTCACGGGCAGCCAGATCATCGAGAGCTTCGGCTGGCGTGCCGTGTTCTGGACTGTGACGGGCGCCGCCGCTTTAGCCACCATCCTGCTCGCGACCTCGCTGAAAGAGACGCGTTCGGCGGAGGAGCGCGCCAACTCGTCCTTCGGCACGGCACTTGCCGGTTACCGCTACCTGATGAGCGACCGCAACTTCCTTGGCCTGACGGCGATCGCCGGCTTCGGCATTGCGAGCTTCTTCGTCTATCTGTCAAGTTCGTCCTTCATCCTGATCGACCACTACGGCCTGTCGCCGTCGGTCTACAGCGTGTTCTTCTCGATCAACGCGGTCGCCTTCATCGGCATGTCGCAGCTGACCGGGATGCTGGCGGATCGCTTCGGCTTGAAGCGGGTCGTGTGGGTCGCGGTGACCGGCTATGCCACGGTGATGGTGGCGCTGTTCGCGATCATGGCATCCGGTGTCGACCGGCTCGACGTGATGGCGGCGCTGCTCTTTGTCGGCTACGGCTTCCTTGGCCTGGTCATTCCGACCACCTCCGTGCTGGCGATGGAAGAGCATGGCGAGATCGCCGGCACGGCATCGGCGCTGATGGGCACGCTGCACTTCGCCATCGGCGCGCTGGCCATGGGCGTGGCGGGCCTCTTCTTCGACGGCACGCCGCTGCCGATGGTGGCCGGCATCACGCTCTGCGCGGTGATTTCCTTCATGCTGGCCAAGCTGACGCTCGGCCGTGCGCGCGAAGCGGTCGAAGCGCCTGCCGAGTAAGACGCGGATAGAAAATCGGAAGAGGCCGGGATTGCCCGGCCTTTTTCAGCCCAGGCAGGACCGCAAGCATGCGCGCCAAGCATGCTTGGCCGTTCAATTGACTTGGAAAGAAGGCGAGGGGTAAGGTGGAGGTTTCTGTTGCCAGGTACCTCCGAACCCCGCCTAGAAGTGCGAACCTCTAGGGCTTGATTTGAAGCGTTCGCACTGCATTAAGCAGCGAGACGAGCTTCCGCATAGTTGTCGTTGGCAACTATAAGTTTAGCCCGATGACGGTGGTACAATGCCGGGCAAAAGTACGATCTTTACACCTTCGTCGATCCTATTTCGCCCCCAGCAAAAGCCGCTCCCTTTGGAAGAGCGGTTTTTGGTGGAGGCGCCGGGTACCGCCCCCGGGTCCGAACGGCTTATTTCATCGCCTGTTTATCGCCATAGTCGGTCAAGCCGACGAAGCGAATATAGGGAGCGGTTACGAAAAATGAAAGGGCCAAGTCGAGGCTTGTCCCCTGCGCCAAACTCGACAGCCGAGGGTTGACTTGCGCGTCTGCTCAATCGAAGCTCCGCCGGCGATGAGGAATATCCTGACCTAGCGCACAAGTTGCGCGGCGCGCCACAAGCCTCATCGATCGGATCCGTGGCGCCGACGAGGGGAAGTTTCATGGCCGACTATCTTGCGGATGTGAAGAAATA
>NZ_RZSV01000454.1:0-1583 GCF_004023205.1 Mesorhizobium sp. M1A.F.Ca.IN.020.03.2.1
CGGGCGGAGAACCCCGCCATTCAGGCGCCCGCCGATCCGCAGCCGCTGCCGGCCAAGGCCAAGGGCGCGATCAGCTTTGACGATGTCTCCTTCTCCTATCCCGCGCGGCCGGACCGGGCCGCCGTGCATGGGCTGAGCTTCCAGGTGAAGCCCGGCGAGACGGTGGCGATCGTCGGTCCTTCGGGCGCGGGAAAAAGCACCGTCTTCTCGCTTATCCTGCGCTTCTACGATCCGGAGAGCGGCCGTGTCGTCATCGACGGCGTCGATCTGCGCCAGGCCGATCCGGCCGCAATCCGCCAGCGCATCGCCATCGTGGCGCAGGACGTCACCATCTTCGCGGCCAGTGCTGCCGACAATATTGGCTTCGGCCGGCCGGGCGCCAGCGATGCCGAGATCGAGGCGGCGGCAAAGGCGGCGCTTGCCGACGAATTCATCGGCAAGCTTGAAAAGGGCTATGACAGCCAGGTCGGCGAGCGCGGTGTGACGCTTTCGGGCGGCCAGCGCCAGCGCGTGGCGATCGCCCGCGCCATTCTGCGCGACGCACCGATCCTGCTGCTCGACGAGGCGACCTCGGCGCTCGACGCCGAAAGCGAAACGCTGGTGCAGACGGCGCTGGAGCGGCTGATGCGCGGCCGCACCACCATCGTGATCGCCCACCGGCTGGCGACGGTACTCAAGGCCGACCGCATCCTGGTCATGGAAGGCGGGCGCATCGTCGAGGAAGGCACCCACCAAAGCCTTGTCGCCAAGGGCGGCACCTATGCGCGGCTCGCCAAGCTGCAGTTCGAGACCGGAGCGAGCGCCTTCAAGGGCGCGGCGGAGTAGCGCCCGCCGGCAGGCGTTATCAGTCGCCGTACCGCTTGCGCAGGTGCTCGGTGAAGTAAACGGCGTTGAGCTTCTCGCCGGTGGCGCGCTCGAGCAGGTCCGGCGTCGACCAGCGCGAGCCCTGCGACCAGATCTTGTCGCGTCGCCACTCATTGATGGCGCTGAAGTCGCCCTTGGCGAGATCTCCGTCGGCTGACGGATGCTCCCTGGTCAAGGCGGCCCACTGCTGCGCCGCCATCATGGCGCCCAGGGTGTAGGACGGGAAATAGCCGAAGGCGGCGCCCGGCCAGTGCACGTCCTGCATCGGCCCGTCGGCCGGGTTGTCGATGGTCGACAGGCCGAGATAGTCGCGCATCTTGGCATCCCAGGCCTCGGGCAGGTCGGCGGCCTCCAGCCGTCCTGAGACGAGCTCCTGCTCGAGCTCGTAACGCAGGATGACATGCAGCGGATAGGTGACCTCGTCGGCGTCGACGCGGATGAAGCCGCGTTCCACATGATGGACATGCGGCAGGATGTCGTCGATCGACCAGGCTTCGCCGAGATGCTTCTCGACAACCGGCAGCGCCCAGCGCCAGAAGGCGGGGTTGCGGCCGATCTGCTTCTCGACGAACAGGCTCTGGCTCTCATGCACGGCCATGCCGCGCGCCTTGCCGAGCGGCCAGTGCGACCAGGCTTTCGGCAGATTCTGTTCGTAAAGCGCGTGGCCGGTCTCGTGCAGCACCCCCATCAGCGCCGACAGGAAATCGGAAGTCTTGTAG
>NZ_RZSV01000455.1:0-1566 GCF_004023205.1 Mesorhizobium sp. M1A.F.Ca.IN.020.03.2.1
GATCAAGCTCGCGCGGCAGCTGGCGGCGAGCGCCTCGACGCTTGACGAACTGCGCCAGCAGATGGCGGCGTTCGACGGCTGCAATCTCAAATTCACCGCCAAGAACCTGGTCTTCGCCGACGGCAACCCGAATGCCGACCTGATGCTCGTCGGCGAGGCGCCGGGCCGCGACGAGGACCTCGAAGGGCTGCCCTTCGTCGGCCGCTCCGGACGGCTGCTCGACAGCATGCTGGCAGCGATCGGCCTCGACCGGACATCGGCCTATATTGCCAACGTCATCCCGTGGCGCCCGCCGGGCAACCGAACGCCGACGCCGCACGAGACCGAGATCTGCCGCCCGTTCATCGAAAGGCAGATCGAGCTGGTCAATCCGAAGGTGCTGGTCAATCTCGGCGGCCCTTCCGCCAAGACGCTGCTCAACACGACCGAGGGCATCCTGCGCCTGCGCGGCAATTGGCGCGTCCACACCACCCAGTCGGGCATTGCCATTCCAGCGATGCCGACGCTGCATCCGGCGTATCTGCTTCGCACGCCTGCACACAAGAAGCTGGCGTGGCGGGATTTTCTCGAGGTGAAGGCGAAACTGAGGGCGTTGGGGTGAAGCACCTCCCCTTCTCCCACAACAAGGGAGAAGGGGAGCGATAATCTCTCAGGTAATTGAATTACTCCCCTCGCCGGCCTACTCATCCCCCATGACAACACCCGACGTCTCCGCCGGCAGCCTCATTCGCGAGTGGCGCACGCGCCGGCGCATGAGCCAGCTCGACCTCGCCATGGAAGCCGATATCTCGCAGCGGCATCTCTCCTTCGTCGAAAGCGGCCGCGCCCAGCCTTCGCGCGAGATGGTGCTGCATCTGGCCGAGCAGCTTGCCATTCCTCTACGCCAGCGCAACCAGCTTTTGCTCGCGGCCGGCTTCGCGCCGAGCTTCAGCGAAAGGCCGCTGACCGATACGACGCTGGCGCCGGCGATGGCTGCGGTCGAGACGGTGCTCAAGGGCCACGAGCCCTTCCCGGCGCTGGCGGTCGACCGGCACTGGAACCTCGTTTGCGCCAACGCGGCGATCGGCCCGTTCCTGGCCGACGTCTCGGAGCCGTGGCTGCTCAAGCCGCCGGTCAATGTGCTGAGGCTCAGCCTGCATCCCGGTGGCGTCGCGCCGCGCATCGTCAACCTCGCGGAATGGCGCGCGCATCTGCTCGAGCGCCTCAAGCACCAGAACGACGCCACCGGCGACTCCATGCTGATCGAGTTGGAGAAGGAATTGCACGGCTATCCGTCCGGGCTGAGGAGCAGCCGGCCGGCGCCGGTCGAGCCAAGCGGCATCGTCCATCCGCTCAGGCTCGCGCATGGCGATCAGGTGCTGTCCTTCATCAGCACGATCACCGTCTTCGGTACGCCGCTCGACGTGACGCTGTCGGAGCTGGCGATCGAATCCTTCTTCCCCGCCGACGACCAGACGCGGACCGTGCTGGTGCGGCTGGCGAAGGAGCGGACGGCCGCTTCGTAGGCTTACCCCTGCGGCGGCGTCGCCCTTCGGGTGCGCGTGCGCTCGAGGCCAAGTTGCCTTT
>NZ_RZSV01000456.1:0-1543 GCF_004023205.1 Mesorhizobium sp. M1A.F.Ca.IN.020.03.2.1
GCATTGACGCTGTGCGCAGCGGCAAAGGCGAGAAGGCCAAGCAACTCATCGCGGGTCTGGTCAAGGCACCACTCCCAAAGATCGGCGGGGTTGCCAGGGATTTTGTGCCCCCAATTCTCGCGCATGTTTTCCAGTTCCGCGAGCGCCTTGTTGGCGTCTGGCTGCTTCATCGATCCCTCGATGTGCTCGCACGTAACCGAGATTTGCAGCGCGCTCTGCACGCCATAGCCCGATCCGACGACACGTGACAGCATGGCATGAACCACGGCGGCCAGCGCGATATCGGGATTGTTCGCCAGTTCGATGCGCAAGGCGGCGGTTTTCTGTGCCGTCAGGTCCTCAATAAGGGCTGCCGAGTGGGTGACCTTCGGCTTTCCGCTTTCGGCTTCGCTGTCCTGCGCCTCGGCTGTTTCGCGCTTCGGCTGATCCTCGGGCCGGACAAGTCCGCGCTCGATCCTGATCGCGCCGCCATTGGCAAGGGTGATGATCGCGCCGCCAGCCTCAAAGGCTTCCGGCTCGTAAGCCTCCGAACGGTCGCGCAACTGCTCAAGGCGCTCCTCGATTTCGTCAAGGCGCGGCTCGGCATCCTCGTCCGCTACATCCGCGTTGAGCAGCTCGGCCAATTGATCATATTCGGCGGTGAGTTTGTCGAACTCGACCTGTTCCTCCTCGCCAAGGTCTACCAGCTTCGGGTAGCGACGTCCGTAGCTTTGGAACGTGTCGTAGGGAAGATCGGTGGTTATCTCCACCCACTTCCAGCCTTCGGCACGTACCGCCTCGGCTGCCGCCTCAAGCTTCTCTGCCACCAGCTTTTCCAGCAATGCCGCATCGGTGACATAACCGGCGTTGCTTTCATCGAACAGGTCACGCTTTACCGGACCGCCCACCGCTTCATAATCAGCCAGCCCGCCGATAAACTGGACGCGCTTGTCTGTCGCGGCAACCAATTCCTCGGTGAGCGCTCGCCGGATGGAATAAACATCGCGGTTCCAAGAGGGCAGGGCATTCCAAACCTCAACCTGCCGCTCCTGGTCGTCGCTGACGGTGAAGGCCGACAACTGCGCGAAACTCATTTCCTCGTCGCGGAATAGCTGCAACAGGACTGGCGACACGCGGGCAAGCGCCAGCCGCTTTCGCACGATAGTTTCGGTCGTACCGAAACGGGTCGCGATGTCAGCGACTGCCTTGCCCTCTCCGGCAAGGGCGTTGAAGGCCTCAAACTGGTCAGCCGGGTGCATGGCCTCATGCAGATTTTCGGTCAAGCTGATCGCCGTTGCGTCCTCGACCTCACGCTGCTTGCATTCAACGGGGAAGTCCTTCGCGATCTCGCCCGCCTCGGCAAGAAGAAGGAGCGCCGCGCGTCGGCGACCGCCCGCCGTCACGAAATAGCGGCCTTTCTTGTCGCCCTTCCTGACGATGAGGTTCTGCAACAGCCTGTACCCGTCGGCTCGGATGGTCGCGGGCAGTTCCTTGATGCCCTCGGCGCTATAGGTCTTGCGGACGTTCTTCGGGTCCACGTCCAACTTGTTCAAAGGAATGGTGA
>NZ_RZSV01000457.1:0-1481 GCF_004023205.1 Mesorhizobium sp. M1A.F.Ca.IN.020.03.2.1
GCCCTAAGCCGCGCAAAGGCATGCCGAGCCCGCGTCTTGGCGAAAGCGAATTCAAGGCACGCTATCTGAGACAATTCTACGATCCGGCCTTTCAGCCGGAGGCGGATGCCATTGGCAGGCTGGCCGAGATCGCCTGGCAGGCCTACAGCGAAGAACGCAAGGCACCGATCACCAGAAAGGCGGGACAGGGCTTCCACGATCCGGACTATGATCTCTCCGTCGACTGGTTCGCCGCGCACGAAGCGGTCGAAGCGGCACAGCGCCGGTACGAGGACAAGACCGCGCCGTCCCGCATCCTGCTCATAAACGGCTCCTCGCGCAGCGAGCACACGTGCCCGGGCGAAATGTCGAAGACCTTCCGCCTTGTCGAGTTGGCGCGCAGCGCCATTGCAGCAAGACCGGGCTTCGCGATCGAGGTTCTCGACCTTGCGCGGCTCGCCTCCGAATACGGCCGCAGGATCTTTCCCTGCAAGGCGTGCTTCTCGACGGCGGCCGCGCTCTGCCATTGGCCGTGTTCCTGCTACCCCAATCATTCGCTCGGGCAGGTCAGTGACTGGATGAACGACATCTATCCGCTCTGGGTCGAGGCGCATGGCGTCATGATCGTCACGCCGGTCAACTGGTACCATTCCTCCTCGCCGGTGAAGCTGATGATGGACCGGCTTGTCTGCGCCGACGGCGGCAATCCCGATCCTTCGCTGACGCAGGGCAAGGATGCCGCGCTCGCCAAGAAGGTCGAGCTTGCCGGCTGGGACTATCCGCGCCATCTCGCCGGCCGGCTGTTCTCCGTAATCGTGCATGGCGACACCGAAGGTGCCGGAAGGGTGCGCCACAGCCTCGCCGACTGGCTGCGCTCGATGAAGCTCGATCCGGTGGGCGAGGCTGCCGAGCTCGACCGCTACATTGGCTACTGGAAGCCCTATGCGACGAGCCATGACGAGCTCGACGCCGACCATGCCGTGCAGACGGAAGTCCGCAATGCCGCGCTGGCGCTCGCCGAAGCCGTCGAGAAGCGTCGCGCGGGTTCGTTCCAGACCATCGGAGCCGTGCTCGAGGATCCGCGCCCCAAATAGCCGACGAGGAGAAGCAGCCGACGGGAAGGAAGATGCAGCGCTGGTTCCAGGAAGCCTGGGTTGTGCTGAAAGAGAGCATCACCGGCTATGTCAACGACAATGCGCTGAGCCATGGCGCGGCGATGGCCTTCTACGCCACGACCTCGCTGGCGCCGATCCTTCTGATCGTGGTAGCGATCGCGGGCGTCGTCATCGGCAACGACGCCGCGCAGCTCGCGCTTTCGGCTGAGTTCGCGGGGGTGATGGGCCCGCAGAGCGCCGAACTGCTCACGGCAGTGATCGAGACCGCCGCGCATCGCGGGTCCAGCACGCTGGCCACCCTCATCGGGCTGATCACGCTGCTTGTCACCGCCTCCGGCGTCTTCGGAGAGATGCAGCAGTCGTTGAACGAGATATGGAAGGTCAAGC
>NZ_RZSV01000458.1:0-1460 GCF_004023205.1 Mesorhizobium sp. M1A.F.Ca.IN.020.03.2.1
ACCAAGAGCCGCGTGACCTTCTACTATCTGGTGGCGAAGGACCTGGGCAAACTGGGTTCTCTGTGAGGCAAGGCCATCGGCAGCCAGCATGGCAACGTGCCGGCGCCGTGGATTTTTCGGCGCCGGATCGACATCTGTAGGCTTTGGGTATTCGACCGACCGCCAGTCGGCTATGATCGCTTGTCATCCGAATCGAGGCCGAGCCGATGCGCCAATATCTCGACCTGTTGAAGCATGTGCTGGAGAACGGCGCCGATCGCGGCGACCGCACCGGCACCGGCACGCGGTCGGTGTTCGGCTACCAGATGCGCTTCGACCTTTCACGCGGCTTCCCGGTCACCACCACCAAGAAGCTGCATCTGAAGTCGATCATCCACGAGTTGCTGTGGTTCCTGGCGGGCGACACCAACATCAAATATCTCAACGACAACGGCGTCACCATCTGGGACGAATGGGCCGACGAGAACGGCGATCTCGGCCCTGTCTACGGCAAGCAGTGGCGCTCATGGCCGGATGGGCACGGCGGCGAGATCGACCAGATCGCCGCCCTTCTCAAGGAGGTACGCAAGAATCCCAATTCGCGCCGGTTGATCGTCTCAGCCTGGAATCCGGCCCAAGTGGAGGCGATGGCGCTGCCGCCCTGCCATTGCCTGTTCCAGTTCTACGTTTCGGAAGGCCGGCTCTCCTGCCAGCTCTACCAGCGCTCGGCCGACATTTTCCTGGGCGTGCCGTTCAACATCGCATCCTACGCCCTGCTGACCCTGATGGTGGCGCAGGTCACCGGCCTGAAGCCTGGCGATTTCGTCCAGACGCTCGGCGATGCGCATCTTTACTCGAACCATTTCGAGCAGGCGCGCGAGCAGATGCGGCGCACGCCGAAGCCGCTGCCGAAGATGTGGATCAACCCAGATGTGAAGGATCTTTTTGCCTTCCGCTTCGAGGATTTCCGCCTCGAGAACTATTTTGCGGACGCCAATATCAAGGCGCCGATCGCGGTATAAGGCCCCCTTTGAGCGCTGCCAGCGCTCAAGTCGTCAGCCAGTCCCGACGATGACGTCGGAGGCCTTGATCACATCATAGGCCCTACTTGCCCAGTCGCAGATCGGCAACCGCTTCGTTGGTGATCGAAGCCGTGTCGAGGACGCCGCCGCCGATAGCTATCCGGACATGCGACGTGGTCGCTCCCTCGACGATGACCTTGCCCTTCAGGATATTGCCGGCGCTGATCTACATCTGCCTATGCCTCGCTGTATCGAACGGACTTCACCGTGGGCTGGTGGGATCCTGACGTACAACGGCGCAGAGCCTAAAAATCCTTTTCTTGTTATGTTCATCCGGATATATCGAATCAGGGCTCGAACCGAACGGATTTTCAGAAGAGGGCGAGGTTTCATGACGGGCAAGGGTTTTGGATTGAAGGCGATGGCCATTGGCGGACTGACGGCAGCGTTGATGGCGGC
>NZ_RZSV01000459.1:0-1404 GCF_004023205.1 Mesorhizobium sp. M1A.F.Ca.IN.020.03.2.1
GTCATGTGCGGGGGCGTGGTCATTTCCATGGCGACGGCCTTGTCCGTCTCCGGCTTCATCGTCGACCTGCGTGCCGCGTTTATCGGCGCGGCCGCGTTCTTCGGCGGATGGCCGGCGATGCTCATCGCCGCTGCCGGCTCCATCGCCTATCGTCTTCATCTGGGCGGTCAGGGCGCCGAAGCCGGCGTCATGAGCATCCTGATCACCGCCGTCGTCGGCCTGGCCTGGCACCACATCGTCGCGGTCCGCTCGCGCACCATGTTCGACATACTCGGCCTCGGCCTGTCGGTCGCGCTGGCCGGGCTCATCACGCTTCTGGTCATTCCCTCGCAGGTCGTGACCGGCTTCGTGCAGCAGAGCACGTTGCCGTCGCTCCTGTTCCGCTTCCTGAGCACCTTCATCATTGCCGTGCTGCTCGATCGGCAGCAGCGGCGACGCGATCTCGCCGTGTCCAACATGATATTCCGTGCCATGGTTCGCGAGCTGCCGGATAGTCTCAACGTGAAGGATGCGGAGGGGCGCTTCATCGCGGCCAATCCAGCCACCGCCGAACTGGTGCGCGCCGCCTCCGTCGAGGACCTCATCGGCAAGACGGATTTCGATTTCTATCCCAAGGACGTGGCCGAGCGCTTCAGGCAGGATGAAATGGGCGCGCTGGAGGCCGGGCAGACGTTGCGCATCGATCAGCCCGCGCTCCTGCCTGACGGCAGGCAGGGCTGGCTCTACACTCTGAAGGCGCCGTTCCGCGACGAGGCCGGCAAGATCGTCGGCGTCATCACCTACAATCGCGACATCACCGAGCAGAAGCGAAACGCCCAGCTCAAGAACGACTTCATTTCCACGGTCAGCCACGAATTGCGAACGCCGCTGACATCCATCCGCGGCTCGCTTGGCCTGATCGCAGCCGGCGTCGCGGGCGAGCTGCCGCCCAAGGCCGCCAACCTCGTCAACATCGCCCACAACAACAGTGAAAGGCTGGTTCTTCTCATCAACGACATTCTCGACATGGAGAAGATCGAGTCGGGCGTCATCACCTTCAAAATCAAGCAGATGCCAGTGCGTGCGGTCCTGGAGCAGGCCATCGCCGCCAGTTCCAATTACATGGCCGATAGCGGGATCCGCATCGTCCTGGTCGACGATGCCCCGCGCGCCGAAGCCAATATCGACCCCGATCGCCTGCACCAGGTGATGGCGAACCTGCTGTCGAACGCGATGAAGTTCTCCGATCCCGGCGGCACTGTCATGGTGAAGCTCCAGCGTCGCGAGCGCGACATGCTGCGCATCTCCGTTGTCGATGAAGGCACCGGCATCCCGGAAGCGTTCCGCAGCCGCATATTCGGCAAGTTCGAGCAGGCCGATGCCTCCAGCACCCGCAAGAAGGGGGGCACCGGCCTGGGCCTGAGC
>NZ_RZSV01000045.1:0-32356 GCF_004023205.1 Mesorhizobium sp. M1A.F.Ca.IN.020.03.2.1
CCCAAGAGCCGTGCAGAGCGCCGACACGCGGGCGTCGAGATGCCCCTTGGCCTTGCTGAAACCAGACACCGGCTCCTCGCCGCCGCTGCCCGAAAAGACAAATGGCAGACGTTCCACTTTACCGCCGTTCCGCTTCGCCGATGCGTCCGGTATCTCACGGACGGCGTCGGCTTGCATCTTACGCCTTTGCAGAATCGTGACGACAGCCGGTGACAGCGGCACTAGATGCGGCAGGCCGTTCTTGGTGCGGCTGCCCGGCAAGTCCCAAATCGGTTCCTTACCATCCAACTCGCGAAGCTCACTCCACATCATGCCGGCGACTTCGTTCCGCCGCTGACCGGTGAGAGCGAGCACCAGGAAGAAATCACGCCATAGATCGGCCAAGGGCGGCGCGTCGTTGAGGCCATACATTACGCGGAGTGTACCGTCGTCATCGCGGAGCACAGCCGCCACGACGGCCAATTCCTCGTCGGTCAGAGCGCGGTCGCGTTTCGTGTTGTCGTGGCGCATGCGCAACCGGTCAGTTGGCGCGCGGTCAATTAGGTTGCCGCGATCAGGATCAGCACACCAGTTGAAGAACACGCGAAGATAGGCGACTGCCTTGTTGCTAGCGGCGAAGTGCTCTTGAGCGTCGAGGTTGTCGAGGACCACCGTCACGTCGGCGCGGCTGATCGAGGCGAGCTGCCGTCCCCTCCAATCGGCCACGGCAGGGCCGACGAGGAACGTGCTGTAGTCGCGGTATGTGTTTGCGCTGATATGCGCCTTCCGATCAGCTAGGAACTTCTCCACGGCCTTGGCGAACGTGCTGGCCGCAGCCGTTGCCTCCTGCCGCTTCGCTTCAACGACGGGATCGGCCCCGCGTTCGGCAGTTGTCTTCCATTCTCTAGCCTTTTCACGGGCCTCAGCCAGCCCAAGCATGGGTGAAGGGCCATAACGACCAAGGGTCATGCGCTTAAGCTTGCCGCCCACGCGGTCGAAAACGAAGAACGTCTTCCGGCCTTTGGCGGTGACGCGGACACCGAAGGACGGCAACAGCGTGTCGAAATAGTCGACTTGGCCAGAGGTCGGCGGCTTGAGGGCGCGAATGGTCGCGTCGGCGAACTTGATTTTCGGCATGGTCCGCTACTCCAAGGTCAAAAAGGTAACAATAGGTAACAATATCACTGGTTATGCACAAGTATGCATATCGATCTATTTGAAACCAAAATTCGTCAAAACCACCTTTAAATCAGCTAGTTATGCCGAAATCGATTATGTCAAATTATTAACAATGATATCTCAACGCATCATTCGTAATGATGGGGTCGCGTGTTCGAGTCACGCAAGCGCACCAGTTTCCTAAAAGCGTGTAATTCCAATACCATACCTGTCGGGTGGATTTGGGTTCGCCCATAAACCCACCCAAGATCGCCCTAAGCCGAAACGCTGCGGCGTCGTACGGCAGCATTTCGCCGCTTGCCGACCTCAGCACCTCCAAGCGTGACTGTTCGGTGTGATGCCGATACAAAAGCGCCGGCACGGTGGCGTCAACCGGTTACACAAGCCAGCCAACATCCCCGGCCTTCTGGAAGTGGCGTCAGCGTCCCCAGAGGCTGCGTGGGCGGGTCGTTGGTTGACTGTAGCGCGACTGAACGCTCCACGCTTCGCAAGCTGGATAGCGGAATCTCGTGAGGGCAAGGTCAAGTTGCTCTCCGTTCCAGCGACGGGCGGAGATTGGGAAAGATGGATAGCGTGCAGGTGAGGCGCATGGAAGCCGGCAGGACATGGACGCGGGACGGCCCGCGTGCAGGCGCCTGGCTGAGCCGTGTAATGAGCACGCAGCGCCACCTCGCAGCGATCCTGGCTTGCGACGTGGTTGGCTATTCGCGCCTGACGGAGCGCGACGAACGCGGCACGCTCGAGCGGCTGAAGGCCTACCGCAAGGACCTCCTCGAGCCGCTGGTATCCGAGAACCAGGGACGCATCGTCAAGCTCACCGGCGACGGCATGCTCTGCGAATTCGCGAGCGTCGTCAATGCGGTGACATCGGCGGTGGCGATCCAGCAGGCTGTGGCGGAACACGAGGCGGAGACGCCGGAGGAAGAGCGGATTCGCTTGCGCATCGGCGTCAATCTCGGCGACGTGGTCTGCGAGGAGGACGGCGACCTCTACGGCGACGGGGTCAACACCGCCGCCCGCCTCGAAAGCGCCGCCGATCCCGGGACCGTGGTCGTCTCGGGCACCGCCTACGACCACCTCCAGGGCAAGCTCGACTGCGGCTTCACGCCGCTCGGCAATCTGCGCCTCAAGAACATCGAGCGGCCCGTGCGCGCCTACCGCGTCGAGACCGACGCCAGCGCCTCGGTGGCTGCACCGCCTCCCCTGCCCGAGAAGCCCTCGATCGCGGTTCTGCCTTTCACCAATATGAGCGGCGACCCTGACCAGGAATACTTCGCCGATGGGCTGGTCGAGGACATCATCACGGGATTGAGCCGGGTGAACTCCTTCTTCGTGATCGCCCGCAACTCGTCCTTCACCTATAAGGGCCGGGCGGTCGACCTGCGCCAGGTCGGGCGCGAGCTGGGCGTCCGCTACGTGCTCGAAGGCAGCATCCGCAGAGCGGGATCGCGCGTGCGCATCAGCGGGCAGTTGGTCGACGCGATCAGCGGTCACCATGTCTGGACCGGCCGCTTCGAAGGCGACGTGAGCGACATCTTCGACCTGCAGGACAAGGTGACCGAGAGCGTCGTCGGTGCTGTCGAGCCGAGCATCCGGCTGGAGGAGATCAAGCAGGCGCGCATGAAGCCGACCGACTACATCAGCGCCTACGACCTCTACCTTCGCGCACTGCCGCGCTTCTACAGCATGACGCGCGAAGGCTTTGCCGATGTGCGCCGGCTCACCAACGAGGCGCTCAGCATCGACCCTGGCTTCACCTTGGCGAAGGCACTCGGCGCCTATATCCGCAGCCTATCCGTGAGCCAGTGCTGGCACGAGCCCGACGATGTGCGAGTCGCCGCGCGCATGGCGCGCGAGGTGCTGGCGGAAGCGCGCGACGACCCCACGAGCCTGCGCTTCGCGGCGCAGGTGATCGCCTACAGCGCGAAGGAATACGAGATGGCGCTGGGCACGATCGAACGATCCCTGCTGCTCAACCCCAATTCGGCGCAGGGCCATACCGGCAGCGGCTGGGTGAACGCGCATTCCAGCCGCCCGCTCGTGGCGATCGAGCACTTTCACAGGGCGATGCGGCTGAGTCCGGTCGACCCCGAGAAAGGCATCGCGCTCTCCGGCATCGGGATGAGCTATCTGATGCTCGAGCGCTACGAGGAAGCGCTGGCATGGGGAGAACGCGCGCTGCACGAGATGCCGAACTACGGCTCATCGCACCGCGTGGTGATCATGGCGCTGGTCAAGCTCAACCGGCGGGACGAGGCGCAGGCCGCGGCGCGCCGCCTGATGGAGGCGTTCCCGACCTTCACGCTCACCCTGCAGAGACAGATCAACCCGTGGCTGGACAAGGTGTTCGCCGAGCGCTACGTCGAGGCGCTGGGCATCGCCGGCGTGCCGGAGTGATCGCCGCGGCTGCAACGATGCCCTCTCCTGCGCGCCGCGTCCGGCCAGGCGACCTCCTTTACCCAGAGGCTGAAGGCGGAACGCACGCTCTTCCGGGCTTTGCAGCGAATCTCGGGCATTGTCGAGAATCGCTGTTGGTGGGAAACTCCCGGTCTCTAGCAAGGAGGCCAAAATGCCCAACACTTTCAAGACCGGTGACATCGTCAGGCTAAAATCCGGAGGCCCGGAGATGACGGTGAGTGATGGCGCTGCCTCGGGCACGTATCTGTGCCACTGGTTCAACCGTGACGGCGACGTCTGGACCCCGCAACATGCCGGCTTCAAGCCGGATCAGCTGATGGTGGTCGACGAACGGAAATAGTTTCGCTCACCCTCGTTCCCGATCGGCTCCGGCCCGGCTTCTTGCCGGACTCTTGCTAATTGTCTCGTCAGAAACGACCGACGGATTTTCCCTGTTGCCGCGTTTAACGGCTGAAGCGTGGCCGCCAATGGCGATGCGCAACCGGAGACGAGAGCATGATCCGCCGTTCGATATTTGTCGTTGCCCTTGGCCTGCAGGCCGCCGCCGCGGCCGCCCAGACAGCGACGCCTGCCACCGCGCCGGCGCAGCCGGCGCCAATCGCATCCGCCTCCGCCAGGCCGGGCATCACCCTGGAAAAGTTCGAGGCGCGCCGGGAAAAGGCTTTCATGCGGGCCGACACCGACGGCGACGGCAAGGTCAGCCTCGCCGAGTGGACGGCGTTCCAGACCCAGCGCAAGGCCAAGGCCGATCCTGCCAAATCCTTCGCGCGCATGGACGCCAACAAGGACGGCTTCGTCGACAAATCCGAGCTCGACGCCTTCTTGGCCAAGCGCTTCGCCAGGCTCGACAAGAACGGCGACGGCGTTATGAGCGCCGAGGAACGGCCGGGCCACAAAACCGCTCCCAATCAGGAGCAATGACCGAGAGGTTATGCAGCACGATGGCCATTGGGAGCGCCCCGATTGATGGGCGCCGATCCGGACGAGGAACTGGTACGGCGCATCGGTGCCGGCGATCAAGCCGCCGTGCAGGCGATGGTGGCGCGCAAGCTGCCGCGCCTGCTTTCGCTCGCCACCCGCATGCTCGGCGATGCCGCCGAGGCCGAGGACGTCGCCCAGGAGACCTTCGTGCGCATCTGGCGTCATGCCTCGGGCTGGCGCCAGGGTCATGCGCGTTTCGACACCTGGGTCCACCGGGTGGCGCTCAACCTCTGCTACGACCGGCTGCGGCGGCGCCGCGAATGGGTGACGGACGAACTGCCGGAGGCGGCGGATGAGGCACCGCTTCCCGACGCCGGAGACGAAGGCCGGCGCGTCCAGCAGGCGCTGCTGCGCATCGCGCCGCGCCAGCGCGAGGCGATCGTGCTCGTCTATTATCAGGAGATGTCCAACATCGAGGCCGCCGGCGCCATGCAGGTCAGCGTCGATGCGCTGGAAAGCCTGCTCGCGCGGGGTCGACGCTCGCTGCAAGCCATGCTCATCGGAGATGGCGATGACTGAGCAGCTGGCGGCGGTTGGGACTTGGGTGGCCACGTCAAACCCGTGGAAGGGGAAACGAGATGGCTGACGAAAGAAAGGCCGCTGACGGGCCGATGAGTGCCCAACGCTTCGCTGCACTTGCGGACGCCTATGGCAGCGCCCTGCATCGCTGGCCGCGGGCCGACCAGGCTGCCGCCACGCTGTTTGCGGAGAGCGAGGAGGGTCGCGCCATCTTAGCGACCGCCGGCAGGCTCGATGCCATTCTCGACCGTCATCACGTCGAGGCCCCAAGCCGGACGCTGCATGGCGAGATTGTCGCACGGGCCACCACGCAGCTCAGCCAGGGGCGGCGCCGCCGGTTTTGGTGGCTGGGCTTTGGACTTGCCGGCGTCGGCCTTGCCGGCGCCGTGGTCGGGCTGGCGCTGGTCACCGTTGTCACGCCAGATGCCACGTCCGACCATTATGTGATGGATGCCAACGCAACGTCGTTCGGCGATGCCGGTCCCGACGCCGACACGGAGGACCTATGAGCGCTCGTCTTTTCGCGGCATCGCTGGTGCTGAACGTCTTCCTGATCGGCGCCGTCGCCGGCGGTGCAGGCTGGCTGATCGGCCGTTCCGGAGGCGGCTATTCGCTGGAATCGGCCGGCGGTCAGCTTCCCGCCAGCGACCGCAAGGTATTCCGCCAGGCGTTGCGCGAGGTTCGGCGCGAGTCGCGCGCAGTCATCCTCGACGGACAGCAGGCGCGGCGTGAGGCGGCCAACCTCTTGCAGCAGCCGACGCTCGACGCCAACGCTCTGGCCGCAGCCCTGGAGCGGGCGCGCAATGCCGACGCCACCATCCGCAGCCGGCTGGAACAGCGCATCGTCGAATTCGCCGCGTCGAGCCCGCTAGATGACCGTAAGCTGCTGGCCGACGCCCTATTGCGTCATGTCGGCAGGCAGCGGCCGACCCCGGCAAAAAATACGCCATAAGAGCGACGGAAAGCGCCGGCCGTCTCCGTTCAAAGAAAAAGAGGGACACGCCTGCCGCCACGCGAACGCGACGTGGCCGGTTCAACCTCGAGAAACTTCGGAGTATCCCATGAATGGTCTGACGAAATATTCTGTTGCGGCTGCGCTTGCCATCGGCGGGACTGCCGCGGCAAGTGCAGCCTCGGCAATGCCGCTTGCGGCGCCTGCGGCGCCTGCGATTGTCGAGCATGTGGCCTGGGGCTGCGGCCCCGGCTGGCACCCCAACCGGTGGGGTCGCTGCGTGCCCAACCGCCGCGTGATCTATCCGGGCTATTACTACTGGGGTGGCCCAAGCGTCTATATCGGCCCGGCCTGGCGTCCGTGGCACGGCGATCGTTACTGGCGCCGCTGGTAAGCCCCTGCCGGCCTCATCATGCCGACTCCGGCGTCATAAGGCCTTTCGACCGTGGATATTGCCGCCGACGCGACCTGCGTCGGTCCCCGACGGAGGCTGTGTTGGCTCTATCCGTTCCAAATGCCGTTCCGCCCGATCCAGCCTTGGTCGCGCTCAACCGCTTCGGGCTTGGCGCGAAACCTGGTGACGATCTCGGCAAGATTGCGGCCGATGCGCGCGGTTATCTGAAGGCCGAGCTCGAGCTGTTGGATGTCGCGCTTGTCTCGGCCGACGATTCAAAAAATGCCGGCTTGTTGGACAGCACCGCCGCGATCCAGGCCAGCATGGCTGCCGCCGCGGAGCGCGAGGCAGCGCGGGAGAAGCCAGCGCCCGCCATGCAGCCTGCGGCAGACACTTCGGACGGCTCAGCCGAGGCAAAACGCAAGTCAGGCGTGCCGCCGGTCGAGGCCGATATCTATCGGGATGAAGCGCAAGCCCGTTTCGACAAGGCGCTCGGTGCCGCACCGGGCTTGGTCGAAAGACTGGTCGGTTTCTGGTCGAACCATTTCTGCGTCTCGACCGCCAAGGGCCAACTCGTGCGGGCCTGCGCCGGCGCTTTCGAGCGCGAGGCTGTCCGCTCCTTCGTGCTCGGCCGCTTCGCCGACATGCTGCTGGCCGTCGAGCATCACCCGGCGATGCTGTTCTACCTCGACAACCGACAATCGACCGGACCGGATTCGCGCGCCGGAAAAAGGCGCGGCCGCGGCCTCAACGAGAACCTCGCCCGCGAGATCCTGGAATTGCACACACTGGGCGTCGACGGCGGCTATAGCCAGGCGGATGTCACGAGTTTCGCGGGAGCGCTCACCGGCTGGACGATGGCCGGACGGAAGGGCCGCCTGGGCGAGCCCGGCACATTTGTGTTCGACGCCAATGCGCATCAGCCTGGCGAGGCGGTGCTGCTCGGCAAGACCTACCCGGCCGGCGGCATGGGCCAGGCCGAGGCCGCGCTCAACGACATCGCCCGCCAGCCGGCGACCGCGCGCCACATCGCTACCAAGCTTGCCCGCCATTTCATTGCCGACGATCCGCCGGCGGCTGTAGTCGACCGCCTTGCCGAGATCTTCACCAAGACGGACGGCGACCTGCGCGCGCTCGCGCTTGCACTGGTCGATCTGCCTGAAGCCTGGTCGCTGCCCCTGACAAAATTGCGCTCGCCGTTGGACTATGCCGTAGCGGTCCGGCGGGCGATTGGCTCCACCACCGGGAAAGAGCCGCAACGAACGCTGCGCTGGCTAAGGGCGCTGGGCGAGCCGCTCTGGCAACCGCCCGGGCCGAACGGCTTTTCCGACCGGACGGATAGCTGGGCGTCCGCCGAAGGCCTCAAGACGCGCCTCGACATCGCCTGGCAAGCGGCTCGTCAGGCCAGCGACATCGGCAATCCCGATGACATGCTTTCCGCCGTAATCGGCGCCTCCGCCTCGGCCGAGACGCGCCAAGCGATCGCGCGCGCCGAGTCCAAACAGCAAGGCCTGGCGCTGCTGCTGATGGCGCCGGAATTCCAACGCCGGTGAACAATGGAGAAGCGGCATGAGTCTTCTTTGTGAAACGCCGAATCCATCTCGGCGCGCCGTGCTGACGACAGGCGGCGCGCTGTTTGCCTGGGCCTGTCTGCCACGCTTCGCCCGCGCCGCCGACCATCGCGATCCGCGCCTGATCGTCATCATATTGCGCGGCGCGCTGGATGGGCTGTCGACGATCGGCCCGCTCGGTGACCCCGACTATGCCGGCCTGCATGGCGACATCGCGCTGTCGCTCTCCGGCGCCAATGCGGCGCTGCCGCTCGACAGCTTCTTCGCGATCAATCCCGCGATGCCGGTGTTCGCGCGGCTGTTCAAGGCAGGTCAGGCGGCCGCGGTGCACGCGGCCGCGACCGGCTACCGCGACCGCTCGCATTTCGACGGCCAGGATGTGCTGGAGAGCGGCCTGCCGGGCCCTGGCAACGCCACAACCGGTTGGCTGAATCGGGCGATAGCCAGCCTCCCGGCAGGTGAAAGAGTGGCCAAGCTCGGCGGGCTGGCGGTCGGCCCATCGATGCCGCTGGTGATCCGTGGCGCAGCACCCGTGCTCGGCTGGGCACCGCAGGCGCTGCCGACGCCCAGCGATGCGCTGGCGGAGCGTGTGCTCGACCTCTACAACCATCGCGACCCGGTGCTGGCAGCGGTGCTGCAGAAGGGCCTCGACGCCGACCGCATGGCGATGAGCGACCAGCTCGATGGCAGCACGATGAAACCCTACGGCGGCCTCGCCAACGCCGCCTGCATGCGCCAGTCCGCGCAAGGCGCGGCGAAACTGATGGCCGCCGACGACGGGCCGCGCATTGCGGCGCTGGCCTTCGACGGCTGGGACACGCATGTCAACGAGGGCGGCGCCACCGGGCGGCTCGCCAAGCTGCTCGGCGGCCTCGATGGCGCCTTCGAGGAATTCGAGAAAGGGCTCGGCGAGCGCTGGAAGGACACCGCGATCGTCGCCATCACCGAATTCGGCCGCACCGCCCGCGTCAACGGCACCGTCGGCACGGACCACGGCACCGGCACGGTAGTGCTGCTCGCCGGCGGCGCGATCAAAGGTGGCCGCGTCATCGCCGACTGGCCGGGGCTGAAGCCGGCTCAGCTCTACCAAGGCCGCGACCTCGCGCCGACCAGCGATGTGCGCGCGGTGTTGAAGGGGTTGCTTGCCGAGCAGTTCGGGCTCTCCGCCGCCGTGCTCGGCGACAAGGTGTTTCCGGACTCAGGAGAGGTGAAGCCGATGCGGGATTTGGTGGCGTGAGCCTCGACTTTTCCCATCGGTGACAGGTGCGGCGTCTGCTGTCATTCGTCATTGTCGGGCGGAGCAAGGAAGCGAAGCGACGCATGCAGATCCTAGCATCCATTCTGCGAAGTTGAGGCGTCGCTGCGAGGCAGAATTCTGCTCCGCTGGATTCTACGATTAAAGGTAACGGCATGGATCCTCGGGTCTCCGCGTCCGCTTCGCTCCCGCTCCGCCCGTGGATGACGAAGCCGAGGGACTTCAGCAAATTAGGACCGCTTTCGGGAAGCCCACCGACATGACTGCCTCGTGTAAGTCGAAAAAGCCCGCGCCGTTGCCAGCGCGGGCGTCGATGGCGATCCGAGAGCAATCACCAGCTCCAATAGCCGCGATGCCAGCGGTGGTGATACCGGAAGCCCGGATGCCAGTGGCGCACGGGCCGGATGAACCGGCGACCGTTCGGCACGCATCTGCCCCAGTGATTCACGTGCCAACCAGGACCGCAGCGCCAGCCGACCGTCTCGACTGGCAGCGGCGCAGCGCTGGGCTTTGCCATCGGCATGGCCTGCGCGCCGGCGGAGAGCATCAAAGTGCCGGCGGCCAATGCGAACGGTAGAAAATATTTGGTGAGCATAAAGTTCGTCTCCGTGATTCATCCCTACCGCCGTGAAACGGACGGCAAGGTCGAAATCCGTCGGATGGGATGGATCACATCCTCGTTATCGGGCCGCGTCGTTGAGCGTCGCCACGGTCTTCAGCGCGCCGTCGAGCATGTCGCCCTTTTCGTCCTTCAGCGCCGCTTCGCGCAGGCGGCGGATCCAGTCGGCGGCGTCTTCGCGGCCCTTGAGCATCGGGAGGGCCGAGAGCACGCGGTCGAATTTCGACTGGGCACGGGCGTGGGTGTCGCTGTAGCCCTTGATCAAGCGGCGGCAATTCAGGATCTCCAGCCCAAGCGCATAGTTTTCGCGCGCATGGGCAAGCGCCAGTTCGTACCAGCGCTCCAGATGCTCGACCTCGACCTTGTGGCGCAGCAGGCGGCGCCGCCAGCGGTGCAGGCCGCCGATGAACCAGAGCATGGCGAAGCCGGTGAAACTGTCGGTGCGGATATGGCGGCCGCGGTTGATGCGGCGGTCAAGGAAGGCGGCGAGCTTCGGGCGGTTCTCGATGTAACTGCCGATTGCTAGCGGCAGCGTGCCGCAAAATTCCTCGATGCGCGGATGGAAATATTCGGTGACCTGCAGGACCAAGCCTTCCCTGACACCGACTTCCTTGCGCACGCGCCTGTCGCGGGTCGAACGCGTCTTGAGGTCGGCGACGCGGATCATGTCGTCGTAGCACATGGCGTTGGCCAGATGTTTCGCGGCCGCGACCGACAGCGCATGGCCACGCTCCGCATTGTCCAGCGCGATCGCCTTGTCCAGCCGGTCGAGATATTCGCCGCCATAGGCGGCGTCCTGGTAATCGACGACCTTCTTCAGGCCGCGTTCAGCCATGTCGCGCACAGGCTCCGGGAGCGCCGCGACACGGGCGGCGAGCTCCTGCCAGCCCTTCAGCAAGGTTTCGGGACCGCTGACCTTCGCCGTTGGTGTGTCGGGAGCGGCAGGCTTCCCGGTTGCGTTATCCCCGGCTGTCGCGACCGCGATGCTGCGCGCCCGGTCATAGGCGGCGCCGAAGGCGCCAAGGCTGGCCTTCACGCCACGGTCACCGGCGCCGATCGCCTGCTCGTAGTTTTCGCGCGCGAAGGGCAGCGCGTCGGAACCGGCCAGCGCACCGAGCAGGCTGGCCGAGATCATCGTGCCGTGCTCGGCGGCGATCTTTTCCATGTCGAAGGCGATGAAGCGCTTGGCGGCCGCCTCGGCCGTCGCATACACCTTTTCCGACGAGGCGCGGCCGTCGCCCGGCTCGATCTTTTCCGAGACGGCGGCGATGCGATGCGAGGAGGCGATCAGCGTCGTGCGCTCGGGCGTGACGAAACCGCGGATGATGGCGCGGCCGGCTTCCATCAGCTCGGCGGCGATCAAGATGTCGACGTCGCCCTGCGATGGCGACAGCGCGAAGACCGGCAACCGGCCGGTGTCGCGGGCCATCTCGATGTAATAGATCGTGGCCCCCGTGCGCTGGGCGACTCCCGCCACCGACGTCGATTGCGCAATGTAGCCGCTGCGCTCGGCGACATCGGTGATCCAATCGGCGAGCACGCCGCCGCCCTGGCCGCCGACGGCAAGCACGGCGAGTTTTATCACCCGCTCGTGATCAGAGGCGCCCGGCTTCGGGTTCAGCGGTGAAACCTGCTCAAGCATCGGCGAACATCAAACGGCGACTCTCGCGGCGGCGCTGCAACCGGCCGATCACTGCGCGGCGAGCGCTTTCCAGGAAACGGTCCCAGCGGCTCGGATTGTGCACGACATCGGCGCGGTAGAAGGAGGGGCAGAGCACGGCCGCATCCGCCACCTCGCCGCAATTGCCGCAGCCGACACAGTTCTGGTCGATCGAGGCGACCGGATCGTCGCGCAGCGGATCGTCGAGCGACTTCACCGAGAGCGACGGGCAGCCGGAGAGCCGCATGCAGGCGTGGTCGCCGGTGCAGACGTCCTCGTCGACGCCGAATTTCGGCTTGACGACCCGCTCGCCGCCCTTGACCGCCTTGTCGACCAGCGGCCTCTCGCGGCGCTGGCGGTTCAGCATGCATTCGGACGAGGCGACGATGACCTTCGGCCCCTTCTCCTCGGTGGTTAGCGCCTCGCGCAGCGTGTCGCGCATCTTGCCGACGTCATAGGTGCGGTCGATGTGGCGCAGCCATTTGACGCCCATGCCTTTCACCGCTTCGGTGATCGGATGTTTTGTGGACTTGGTGCGGTTCGAGGCGCGCGAGGACAGGATGTCCTGGCCGCCGGTGGCGGCCGAGTAAAAATTGTCGACGATGACGATGACGCCGTCATTCTTGTTGAAGACGGCGTTGCCGATCGAGGAGGTGAGACCGTTATGCCAGAAGCCGCCGTCGCCGACGAAGGAGATCGACCGGCGTTTCGCTTCCGGCGAATTGAAGGCGGAAGCCGAGGCCGGCCCGAGGCCGTAGCCCATGGTGGTGGCGCCGAGCTCGAAGGGCGGCATGATCGAGAACAGGTGGCAGCCGATGTCGGAAGCAATGTGGTGCTTGCCAAGCTCCTGCTCGACCAGCTTGGTCGCAGCGAAGATCGGCCGCTCCGGACAGCCGATGCAGAAGCCCGGCGGGCGGCCGGGAACGACATTGATGAGATCGGCCGTGTCGACGCCCTCGCCCAGCTTGTTCGGCGCACGAACCTCGCCGGGCAGCAGATGCGGAGCATAGGCGCGCAGGAAGGAGCCAATGCCGTCCAGCATCACCTGCCCGGTATATTCGCCAGCCATTGGCAGATGCTCCTTGCCGACCAGCTTGGTGCCGCGCCCGGCCTTGTGCAGCATCGCGGCAAAGGCCTGCTCGATATAGTTGGGCTGGCCTTCTTCGACGACCAGCACCGCCTGTTTGCCCTCGCAGAAGGAAAGGAACTCGTCATCGACGAGCGGATAGACGGCGTTCAGCACATAAAGCGGCACGTCGGTGTCGCCATAGGTGTCGGCAAGGCCGAGCCGCTGCAGCGCGCGGACGACCGAATTGTACATGCCGCCCTGCATGACGATGCCGATCGAGCCATTGTCCGGCCCAAAGACCTCGTTGATCTTGCGGCTCTTGATGAAATCGACGGCCGCCGGCCAGCGCTTGGCGACCTTCTCCTTCTCGTGCAGGAAGGAGGCAGGCGGCAGCACGATGCGGCCGGTGTCGCGACGCGGGGCCGACAGCGCATCGGCAACCGACATAGGCGGCCGCTTGTTGTCCTTGGCGATGAAGTGGCCATGGACGTGGCAGCCGCGGATGCGCACCTGCAGCATGACCGGCGTGTTGGAGGCCTCCGACAGCTCGAAGCCATCCTCGACCGCCTTGACGATCGAGGGCAGGTTCGGGCGCGGATCGAGCAGCCAGACCTGGCTCTTCATCGCGAAGGCGTGGCTGCGCTCCTGCATGATGGAGGAGCCCTCGCCATAGTCCTCGCCGACGATGATCAGCGCGCCGCCGGTGACGCCGCCCGAGGCGAGGTTCGCCAAAGCGTCCGAGGCGACATTGGTGCCCACTGTCGACTTGAAGGTGGCGGCACCGCGGATCGGGTAGTGCACGGATGCGGCCAGCATGGCGGTGGCGGTTGCTTCCGAGGCGCTCGCCTCGAAGTGCACCCCGAGCTCGCCCAGAATGTCCTGCGCGTCGGCGAGCACATCCATCAGATGGCTGATCGGCGCGCCCTGGTAGCCGCCGACATAGCCGACGCCGCATTGCAGCAGCGCCTTGGTGATGGCGAGGATGCCCTCGCCCGCGAATTCCTGGCCGGCGCCAAGCCTCAGCTTTTCGACTTCCTTGGCAAAAGACCGTTCGGCCATCTCTGACTCCTTCCGTTACCGCCGTTGGACGGCGGCGCGTACGTCAAACTCAAATGTCGTGCTTGCGGATGTTCTTCAGCATCTTCTGCAGGATTGCGATCAGCGCGGCATATTCGGCATCGTCGACGCCGTCGAACATCGCTTCGAAGGCATCATGCATGGCCGGCCAGGCGCGGGTGAAAAGCGCCCGGCCGTCATCGGTCAGGAACACATGGCGGAAGCGGCTGTCGGCGACGCCCTGCTCGCGCCGCACGAGGCCCTGGCCTTCCAGCGCGTCGAGCGTGCGACTCAAGGTCGATTGCTCGATCACCGTATAGACCGAGAGGTCGTTGACGGTGATGCCGTCGGTGACCGAGAGCACGGCCAACGTGCGCACCTGCGGAATGGTCAGGCCCTGCTTGCGAAAGTCTTCTCGCAGGGTGGCGTTGTAGCGGCCCATGATGCGGTTCATCAAATAGGGCGCGAATTGCTGCAGGCCGATCTGGCCGAGGGTCGAGATGCGCTGGCGCTTTTCCGGAAGCTTCTGTTCCATCAGAGCCTCTCCGCCAGCAGGAAGCCGGAGCCGCCGCCGAGCCCCGCGCCCGGGTGCGTCGACGCGCCGATATGGTAGAGGCCCTTAATGCCGGTCTCGTGATTGCGGCTGGCCTTGAACGGCCGCCACAAGAAGGACTGGTCGATGGTGGACGAGCCGCCATAGGGATCGCCGCCGATCAGATTGATGTTCATCGCTTCCAGATCGGCAGGCGAATAGGCGCGGCGCGCGATGATGGTGTCGCGAAAACCATCGATGTGATGAGCGAGGATCGCCTCGACGCGGTCGGCGTAGGCCTCGCGCAGCGCCTCGCTCCAGCGGCCATCGGCTGGGGCCTCGAGCTTGCCGGCGGCATCGCCCTTGATGTGGCGCGGCGCTTCCGGAAGCTGCAGCCACAGGATTGCCTTGCCCGGCGGACAGCGCGACGGATCGAGCGCGTGGGGCTGGCCGACGCAGATCGTCGGCACTTCCGGCAACAGGCCGCGCACCGCTTCGTTGCAGGCTTTCGACACACCATCGAGTCCCGGCGTCAGATGCAGCAGCGCCACCTTGTCGAGGCCCTCGCCGCGCCAGGCCGGCGGCTTGTTCAGCGCGTAGTGGAGCTGGAAGTTGCCCTTGCCGTAGCGGTAGGACTGCGTGGCCTTGGTTGCTGCGTCGGGCGAATCGTTGCCGAGCAGACGGCCATAGAGCTGCGTCGGCGTGAGCGAGCAGATGATGCCCTTTGCCGCCGTCAGCGTCTCGCCGGAGGCGAGCCGGACGCCGGTGGCACGGCCGCCGGCCTGGACGATCGAGGCGACGTCGGCGTTGACGCGGACTTCGCCGCCGCGCTCCTTGATCAATGCCTCGAAGGCGGCGAGCAGGGTCTTCGCCCCGCCCTTGACGATCGGTGCGCCGGCCGCCTCCAGCGCGAAGGCGATGACCTTGGCGATCTGGCCGGAGAAGGCGTCTTCCGGCCCAAGCCCGGCATGCAGCACCCAGGGCGCCCAGAGCGCGCGGACGGTGTCGGACTTGTACGCGGTCTCCAGCCAGCCCCGCGCCGGCACCAGCGCCTCGCCCAGGACGGCGGCAAGCTGGCGCGGTCCGCGCCGCCACGCCTCGCCGGCCATGAGCTTCGTCGTTGGATAGGACCAGAGCGTGCCACCGAGCAGGCCGAAGAGCAGTCCGGCATTGCGTTCGATGTCGCCGACATCGCCTCCATGACGGTCGCCATCGCCGGAGGCAAATGCGTTCAGCGCCGCGATATTGGCGGCCCGGTCGGTGGTGAGCACGGCATGGCTGCCATCGGGCCGAAGCACGCCGGTGGGTGTGGTCGTGTGACAGAATTCCAGGCCGTGCCGCGCAAGATCCTTGCCGAGCGCGGCATAGGCCGGCGAGGTGATGAACAGGACGAAGGTCGTCGCCATCACGTCATGGACGAAGCCGGGCGCCGTGATCTCATCGGTGCGCATGCAGCCGCCGATGCGGTCGTTGCGTTCGAGCACGAGCACCTTGGCGCCCTTGGCGCCAAGCATCGCCGCGCAGACCAGGGCGTTGATGCCGCTGCCCACGATGATGTGATCGGCAGCGGTCATTGCGCACTCGCAATCGAGAAGTGAACGAGGCGAGTTCCTTCGCGCCCCCCTCTGTCCTGCCGGACATCTCCCCCACTTGGGGGGAGATTGGCAGTTTCGGCGCCCTGCTCAATCCTACGACGTCGGAGATTGGCGAAAGCGGAGGTGACGTGCAATCTCCCCCCTTGTGGGGGAGATGTCCGGCAGGACAGAGGGGGGCGCCGTAGAGCGTCAGCGTCGCTCCGATCCCACCTCTCCACTACTCCATTGCGCGCGAGCATGATCTTCTCCCGAAGACCGCCACCTCGCCTATTGGCCCGGCACCAGCGCCAGGGCGCGGATCGGGCTGCCGGTGCCGTGCTCGATCTTGAGCGGGGCGGCGATCAGGATCGCGCCTTTCGGCGGCAGCTGGTCGAGGTTGCAGAGGCTGGCCAGCCCATAGCGATTGGCTTTGTGCATCAGCGTGTGCGCCGGGAAAGGCGGCTCCATGCCGCCGGCCTTGCCGGCATCGGTGCCGATCGTCTCCGAGCCCCAGCCCTTGATGTCCTTGCTGATCAGGAACTGGATGGCTTCCGCTGTCGGTCCGGGTGTATGCGGGCCGGTCTCGTTGGCGTTGAGGAAGTCGGCTTCCGAACCGTTGCGCTTGTACCAGTCGGTGCGCATCACCACCCATTCGCCGGCATTGACGGTGCCATGCTTGGCCTCCCACGTCTTGATGTGGTCGACGGTGAGAAGGAAATCGTGATCGGCGGCGGCTTCCACTGAGCAGTCGATGACATTGACCGGACCGACGAAATTCTGCGCCGGGATGGTGTCAGTGGCGCCGTCCGGATAGTCCTTGCCGGTGATCCAGTGCTGCGGCGCGTCGAAATGCGTGCCCGAATGCTCGCCGAGCTTCAGCCAGTTCCAGGCCCACCACGGACCATTCTTGTCATACTTTGAAATGGGGTGGATCTCGACCTTCGGCGTGTCGACGGCGAGTTCCGGCGGCAGCTTGATTAGCGGCGTGTTGGGCCCGAGCGGCGCCGACAGGTCGACCACCTTGATGGCGCCCGAAAGCAGCTGGCCGGCGACCTCGCCGAGGAGTTTCTGCGTGTCCATTGTCTTCGTTCCCTCTTGTTCGTGCTCATCAAGGCTCGTTGCGGCCCTTAATATCCTACTAGACGAAAACATATGCATCTGCAATTATCTTTAAGCATAAAGCATTTTGGGGCAGGGCGTGAGCGAGTTCGACGCCATCTTTGTCGGGGCGGGCCACAACAGTCTGGCCTGCGCCGCGCATCTGTCGCTCAAAGGCTGGAAAACCGCAGTTTTCGAGCGCAACACAACTATCGGCGGCGCGGTCCGGACCGCGGAATACACGCTTCCCGGTTTCAGGCACGACTTCGGCGCGATGAACCTGAGCCTGTTCGCTGGCTCGGCCTTCCACCGGAAATATGCAAATGAATTGAAAAGCCACGGGCTGGAATTCGCGCCCGTCACCGATTGTTTCGCCAGCGCCTTCCCGGATGGGAATTGGTTCGGCGTCAGCAACGATCTCGAAAAGACCGCGGCGCGGCTCGCCGCCTTCTCCGCGGCCGATGCCGCTACATGGCGTCGGCTGGTCGGCGCCTTCCCGGGCGAGGCGGAGCACCTGTTCCGGCTGCTCGGATCGCCGATGAACCCGCGGGCGCTCGCCGGCACGGCCTGGAATCTTTGGCGCAAGAAAGGCATTGGCGGCGCGCTCGATACCGGCCGCTTCTTGCTGTCCTCACCCCGCGCGTGGCTCGAGGACAATTTCGAGACGCCGCATGTGCAAGCCACGCTCGCCGCCTGGGGCATGCATCTCGACTTCGCGCCCGACATCGCCGGCGGCGCCGTGTTCCCCTATCTGGAATCAATGGCCAACCAGAGTTTTGGCATGGTGCTCGGCAAGGGCGGCGCCGACACCATCATCCGCGCGCTTGTCGGCATGGTCAAAGCGGCCGGTGGCAAGATCATGGCCGGCGCGGAGGTGGCGGAGATCACCGTCGCCGGCGGCCGCGCGACCGGCGTGCGGCTCGCCTCCGGCGATTTCCATGTCGCCAGCAAGGCCGTCATTGCCGGCGTCGCGCCCAAGGCGCTGACTGGCAAGCTGTTGCCGAACGGATCCGGCGATGCCGGCTTTGACGCGGCGATGAAAAAGTTCCGCCATGCGCCGGGCACGATGATGATCCATCTGGCACTGGACGATCTGCCGGACTGGAGCGCTGGCGCCGAGCTTCGCCACTTCGCCTATGTGCATCTGGCGCCTTCGCTCAATGCCATGTCGCGCACCTATCAGCAGGCGATTGCCGGCGTGCTGCCCGATCAGCCGGTGCTCGTCGTAGGACAGCCGACCGCCGTCGATCCCTCGCGGGCGCCAGAAGGCAAGCACGTGCTCTGGGTCCAGGTGCGCATGCTGCCGGCGGAAATCCTTGGCGATGCCGCCGGCAAGATCGCGCCCGGTTCCTGGGACGCGGTCAAGGACGCCTATGCCGAGCGCGTGCTCGACATCATCGAGAGCTATGCGGCTGGTTTGCGCCAGAAGATCCTCGGCCGCGCGATTTTCTCGCCGCTCGACCTCGAGCGCGAGAATCCGAACCTCGTCGGCGGCGACCAGATTTGCGGCAGCCACCATTTGGCGCAGAACTTTCTCTTCCGTCCGGCGCGCGGCTTCGCGCGCTGGAACACGCCGGTGTCAAACCTCTACCTCACCGGCGCCGCGACATGGCCCGGCGCCGGCACCGGTGCCGGATCCGGCTTCATGCTGGCGCAACAACTGGGAGGGCACTAGCAGCAGAATTCCAGGATGGACAAGGCGCGGTTGCCCACCAGACCTTGCGAATGAACAACGCCGCGCGACAATGAAAGTCAAAAACCGACAACCAACAAGGGGAACGACCATGACCATCAACAGACGCGATTTGCTTGGGTTTGGCGCAGCAGCGCTTGGCGCGGCGACACTCGGACTGCCGAAGGCAGCCAAGGCGGCGGACGAGCTCACCATCGCCTACAACGTGAACCTGCCATCCTGGGACCCGACGACCGGGCCTTCGGCGGTGAACCCGACCATCCAAGGCCTCTACCAGTCGGTGTTCGACCAGTTCATCCCGCAGAAGCCGGACCTTTCCTTCACACCCGGCCTGCTCACCGAATGGGGTTGGAACGACGATCGCAGCAAGGTGACGATGACGGTCCGCGACGGCGTGAAATGGCATGACGGCTCGCCCTTCACCGCCGAGGACGTTGTCTGGTCGCTGCAGCGGGCGGGCGACGAGAAGACCGGCAATCCGATCCAGTTCGTCTGGAAGAACGTCAACAACTTCAAGATCGACGGCAACAAGATCACCGCCGACGTCGTGCAGTTCGATCCGGTCTATTTCAAATGGATGTCTTTCCTGACCGGCTACATCATGCCGAAGGCCTATTACGAGAAGGTAGGCGCGGAAGGCTTCGAGAAGGCGCCGATCGGCACCGGGCCCTATATGGTCGACAAATTCGAGCGCAACGCCTTCCTGCGGCTGAAGGCCAATCCGAATTACTGGGGTGCCAAGCCAGCCTTCGAGAACGTGACGATCAAGTTCGTCACCGACGCGGCAAGCCGCGTCGCCGAGGTCGAGTCCGGCTCCTCGCAGGTGACGCTCGAAATCCCCTATGAAGAATATGACCGGCTGATCGCCAAGGACGGACTCGCCGGCTCGATCAAGAATGTCTCCGACATCGGCATGATCTTCTTCAACGACATCGAGGCGATGCTCGACAAGAACGTCCGCCAGGCGGCTGTGATGGCGGTGGACAAGGAGCTCTTGGTCAAGCGGCTGCTGCGCGGCTACGGCCAGCCGATCGCCACGCTGGAGACGCCGGAATACACGGCCTTCGACGCGTCGATCAAAGTCGAGCACAATCCGGAAAAGGCCAAGGAACTGCTCGCCGCTTCAGGGTATTCGCCCAAGAAGCCGGTCAAGTTCACCATCCAAACGACCAAGGGCTTCAAGCCCAAGGATTATGAGATGATCCAGGCGATCGTCGGCATGTGGCGCAAGGTCGGCATCGAGGCCAATATCGAGGTCTACGAGATCGCCAAGCATTACGAGCTGCGGGCCGCCGACAAGCTGGCGCCGGCCGCCTTCTACAACTGGGGGAATGCGATCGGCGATCCGACCACCTCGACCGGCTTTGCCATGTATGGACCTAGCCCGCATTCGGTGTGGGACAGCCAGGACCTGATCGACATGATCAATCCGCTGTGGGGCGAGAAGGACGAGGCCAAGCGCATCGCCGGCTGGAAGGCCGTCGACAAATACATCGCCGAGCAGGCCTATGTGCTGCCGCTGATGCAGTATGCTCAGCCGATCGTGCACTCGAAGAAGGTCAATGTCGTGCAGCATGTATCGGGCGCGCTGCTGCCGGCGCTGATGACCCCGGCCTGATGACATCTGGGAAGCTGCGCTGGCGCAGCGCACCTTCTCCAACGACGCAAGGCCCCCCTCATCCGGCCGGGTGAGGGGCCGAATGCATTAGGCTCAGCGAGCATGCTGCTGCAGAGATTTCTTGTTCGTCTGATGACGATGCTGGTCACGCTGTTCGGCGTCGCCGTCGTCGTCTTCGTCGTCATCCGCGTGGCGCCCGGCGACCCGATTGCCATGATGCTGCCGCCCGGCGCCAGCAATGACGACATAGCGCGTCTGCGCTCGCTCTATGGGCTGGACAAGAGCATTGTGCAGCAGTTCTTCATCTGGCTCGCCGGCGTGCTGCATGGCGATTTCGGCACTTCGATCTCGCTGCGCCAGGATGTGCTCGGCCTCGTCTTCAACCGGCTGCCGGCGACGTTGGAATTGGCAACCATCGCGCTGCTGATGGCGGTGGCGATCGGCGTCTCCGCTGCGATCCTCGGTGCGCGTTCGCGCGGCACGGCGGTCGAGGCCGGCATCGACATCGCCAGCGGCGCGACGCTCTCCATCCCCGATTTCCTGTGGGGCCTGGTGCTGATCCTGCTGTTCGGCGTGCTCATCCCGGTGTTCGACATTTCGGGGCGAGTGTCGCCGCAGCTCGATTTGCCCTTCGTCACCCAGTTCTATCTGGCCGAGAGCCTACTTCGGCTCCGCTTCGATCTCACCTGGGATCTGCTCAAGCACATGCTGATGCCGGCGATCGCGCTGGCGCTGCCGCTGGCGGCGATCATCGCGCAACTCCTGAAACAGTCGCTGAAGGAAGTGCTCGACCTCGACTATGTCGTGCTCGCGCGGGTCAAAGGCTTTTCCGAAACGCAGGTTATCCTGCGCGAGGCGTTGAAGAACGCGGCGCTGCCAACGCTGACGCTGGTGGGCGTGCAGTTCACCTTCCTGATCGGCGGCACGGTCATCGTCGAGCGGCTGTTCTCCTATGAGGGTCTCGGCAATATGGCGATCGATGCCGTCATCAACCGCGACCTGCCGCTGATCCAGGGCATCGTTCTGGTCTTCGCGCTGCTCTTCGTGCTGATCAACCTTGCCGTCGACATGATGTATGCGCTGCTCAATCCGAGGCTGCGTCATGGATGAGGCGCGCATTTCGCGACGGCGCTTCAGCCCGCGGCTATGGCTGGCCGGCGGCTGGCTTCTGCTGGCGCTGCTTGCGGCCATCTTGGCGCCGCTGATCGTACCGCAAGATCCGCTGGCGCAGGACCTGATGCTCGAGCGTCTGCCGCCCTTCTGGCTCGATGGCGCGGAGCCCGGCTATTGGCTGGGCACCGACAGCCTCGGCAGGGATCTCCTGTCACGGCTGATCTTCGGCGGCCGCATCGCCTTCATCGTCGCCTTCGCCGCGGCGGCGTCCGCCTGCATCATCGGCTCGGCGCTCGGGCTCATTGCCGGCTATTTCGGCGGTTGGGCCGACCGCGTCATCTCGCGCATCGTCGATGTCTGGATGGCCTTCCCGCCGGTGCTGTTCGCGATCCTTCTGGTCGCGGTGCTGGGCACCGGCTTGAGCTCCGTCATCATCGCCATCGCCGTCATCGACTGGACGCGGTTCTGCCGCGTGATCCGCGCCGAGGCGATGGGTCAGGCGCGCATGGACTATGTCGAGAGCGCGCACATCGCCGGCTATGGCCGCATCGGCATCATGCTGCGCGAAGTCCTGCCCAATGTGCTGCCGTCAGTGGTGGCGCTCTTGTCGCTTGAGATGGGCATCGCCGTCATTGTCGAGGCGATCCTCTCCTTCGTCAATCTGTCGATCTCGACCGACGATCCGACCTGGGGCGGCATCATCGCCGAAGGCCGGCTGTCGATCCACCAGGCCTGGTGGGTGCTGGTGTTCCCGCTGATCACATTGATCCTCACCGTGCTGTCCTTCAGCCAGTTCGGCGAAGGATTGAAGGCGCGATTCGATCCGGTGCTGCGATGAGCGCCAATATGGAACCATGCCTCGAAATCCGCTCCTTGAGCGCCGTGCTGCCCAACGGCCAGCGCGTGCTGCGCTCGGTGTCGCTCACCGTGCAGCCGGGCGAAGTCCGCGCGCTGGTCGGCGAGAGCGGCGCCGGCAAGACGATGATCGGCAAGGCGGTGCTCGGCGTGCTGCCGAAGAGCGTGCGCATCGTCGAGGGCGAGATGCTGATCGAGGGCGAGGATCTCGGCCGCCTCGATGCGAAGGCGCGGCGGACGCTGATCGGCGCGCGTACCGCGCTGATCCCACAGGACCCGCTCACCGCGCTCAACCCGTCGCGCCGCATCGGCCCGCAGATGACCGACCGGCTGGTGCGCATCCTCGGCTGGAGCGGCGAGAAGGCAGACAAGCGTATCCGGCAGTTGCTCGACGAGGTGCAGATCCGCGAGCCCGAACGTGTTCTGAAATGCTATCCGCACGAGCTCTCCGGCGGCATGCGCCAGCGCGTGCTGATCGCGGCCGCCTTCGCCGCCGAGCCCAGGCTGATGGTCGCCGACGAGCCGACGACGGCGCTGGACGTGACCGTGCAGAAGCAGATCCTGCGCCTCATCGCGCAATTGCAGCGCAACCACGGCACGGCGCTTCTGTTCGTCACGCACGATCTCGGTGTCGTCGCCAAGATCAGCCAGAAAGTGTCGGTGCTCTATGCCGGCAAGGTGGTCGAAGAAGCCGCGACCGCTGACCTCTTCGCATCGCCGCAGCACCCCTACACGCGGGCGCTGATCGCGGCGACGCCGCGCTATACCGATCCCTACGCATCGCTGAAGCCGGTGAACGAAACCGTGCTGGCCGGGCTCGCGGACGAGATCGCGGGCGCCGACAGGGCGTGGAGGCCAAGCCATGGCTGAGCCACTGTTTTCCGTCCGCGGGCTGAAGGTGGCGCTGCCCGACATGACGCGCAAGCCGCTGATCGGCCGGGCGCCACTGGCCGAGATCCTCAAAGGACTGGACTTCGACCTGCCCAAGGGATCGGTGACCGGCATCGTCGGCGAATCCGGTTCCGGCAAGTCGACGCTCGGCCGCGCGCTGGTGCGGCTGATCGAGCCGAGCGCCGGCTCGATCAGCTTCGAAGGGCGAGACATCGGCCATCTTTCGGAAGCGGAGCTCAGACCGCTGCGTCGCGACCTGCAGATGATCTTCCAGGACCCGATGTCCTCGCTCAACCCGCGGCACACCATCTTCAACATCATCGCGGCACCCTTGAGGCAGAACGGGCTTGGCGACCGGCTGAAGGAGCGCGTGGCGGAAGCCCTGCAACGCGTCGGCCTGCCGCAGAGTTTTGCCGGCCGCTACCGCCACGAGCTGTCCGGCGGGCAACGCCAGCGCGTCGGCATCGCACGGGCGCTGGCGCTGTCGCCGAAATTCGTTTTGGCCGACGAGATCGTCTCGGGCCTCGACGTCTCGACGCAGGCACAGATCCTGACGCTGCTGGAAAAGCTCGCGGCCGAGATGGGGCTGACGGTCGCCTTCATCAGCCATGATCTGTCGGTGATCCGGCGGCTCTGCCGGCAAGTCATCGTCATGCGCGAGGGAAGGATCGTCGAAGCCAGCGCAACCGACGTGCTCTTCGACAATCCGAAGGAGACTTACACGCGCGACCTGCTCGCTGCCATCCCGCTACCTGAGATCGATGCGGACTGGCTGCAGCCGCCTGCAAAGGCGCCGGCATGAGAAAGTCAAACCTTGTCCGCACACCGAACAGCGGGCCTCGGATGTGCATGGGAGCAAAGTCAGCCCGCCAAAGGAGGGTGACATGAAATACGCCACAAGCGGCGCAATGGTCGGCGCAATCCTGTTCGGCTCAATGGGAATGGCTTCGGCCGACTCGATCCCCGGCATGCGCGGCCACGACCATACCGGCGTCACCGTGCCCGACATGAAGCAGGCCGTCGACTTCTTCACCAATGTGGTCGGTTGCAAGAAGGCGATGTCCTTCGGCCCGTTCGCCGACGACAAGGGCACCTTCATGCAGGACCTGCTCGGCGTCGATCCAAAAGCGGTAATCGAGGAGATCACCCTGGTGCGCTGCGGCTATGGATCGAACATCGAATTGTTCAAATACACCGCGCCCGACCAGAAGGACCTGACGCCGAAGAACAGCGACATCGGCGGCTTCCATATCGCCTTCTATGTCGACGATGTCGCCGCCGCGAAGGCCTATCTCGACGCCAAGGGCGTGAAGACCAGAATGGGTCCTCTGCCGGTCAAAGAAGGACCGGCCGCCGGCCAAACCATCCTCTATTTCCAGGCGCCCTGGGGACTGCAGCTGGAAGCGATCAGCTATCCCGACGGCATGGCTTACGAGAAAGGCGCCGAGACTGTGCTGTGGAGTCCCAAAGATCCAGCCAAGTGAGCTGATCGCGCCGCAATTGTTCAATTATGAAACTTTAAGCTTGAAATAATTGCCGGCAGGCGCGATACTGATGTTGGAACCGCCGGCCCCTCGGCGGTCCCTGATGCCCATTGAGCGTTTGACGCAATTCCGGACGGGAAACCGCTACGCACTTTTCCTGGAATTGCTCTAGAGGAGATCGCAAGACATGAAGGTTGCGGTTCTCGGCGGCGGACCGGCCGGCCTCTATTTTGCCATCTCGTTGAAGCTGCGCGACGCCGCGCATGACGTGACGGTCTACGAGCGCAACCGCCCCGACGATACGTTCGGCTGGGGTGTGGTGCTGTCGGCCGAAACGCTGGAGAACCTGACCAGGAACGACCCTGTCAGCGCGGTCTGGATCAGGAAGCATTTTGCCTACTGGGACGACATCGCCGTCATTCATGACGGCGTGCGCACGGTGTCGACCGGCCACGGCTTCTGCGGCATCGGCCGCAAGCGGCTTTTAATTCTGCTCCAGCGCAGAGCGCGCGAGCTCGGCATCAAGATGATGTTCGAGACCGAGATTTCCGATCCCAGGCCGTTCATGGAAACGCACGACCTTGTCGTTGCGGCTGACGGATTGAACTCGAAGTCGCGCGCCACCTTCGCCAACGTTTTCAAGCCCGACATCGACACGCGCAAATGCAAGTTCGTGTGGCTCGGCACCACGCAGAAATTCGACGACGCGTTCACCTTCATCTTCGAAAGGACGCAGCATGGCTGGGTGTGGGCGCATGCCTACCAGTTCGACAGCGAGACCGCGACCTTCATCGTCGAATGCAGCGAACAGACCTGGGCTGCCTTCGGTTTCGGCGCGATGACGCAGCAGGAATCGATCGCGGTCTGCGAGCGCATTTTCGAAAAGCATCTGGGCGGCCATCCGCTGATGACCAATGCCAACCACATCAGAGGTTCGGCCTGGATCAACTTCCCGCGCGTGCTTTGCGAGCGCTGGTCTTACAAGAATCTGGCGCTGATGGGCGACGCGGCGGCATCGGCGCATTTCTCGATCGGCTCCGGCACGAAGCTGGCCCTGGAAAGCGCAGTCGCGCTCGCCGACTATGTCGAGTCCGAGTCCGACCTCGAAGCGGCCTTCCGCAAATACGAAGATGCTCGCCGCACCGAGGTGCTGAAACTGCAATCGGCGGCGCGCAACTCGCTCGAATGGTTCGAGGAAGTCGAACGTTATCTCGGGTTGGATCCAGTTCAATTCAACTATTCGCTGCTCACCCGCTCGCAGCGCATCAGCCACGAGAACCTTCGTCTGCGCGATGCCGAATGGCTGGCGGGCGCGGAGGAATGGTTCCAGCGCAAGGCCGGCGCCGGCGGCAACATGCTGCGCCGCGCGCCGATGTTCGCGCCATTCAGACTGCGCGAGATGGCGCTCACGAACCGCATCGTCGTCTCGCCGATGGCCCAGTACAAGGCGGTCGACGGCTGCCCGACCGACTGGCATTTCGCCCACTATGCCGAGCGCGCCAAGGGCGGGGCCGGGCTCGTTTATATCGAGATGACTTGCGTCAGCCCGGAGGGACGCATCACCCCTGGCTGCACCGGCTTCTACCAGCCCGAGCATGAGGTCGCCTGGAAGCGGCTGGTCGATTTCGTCCACGCCGAGACCGAAGCCAAGATCTGCGCCCAGATCGGCCATTCAGGCCCGAAGGGCTCGACCCGCCTCGGCTGGGAAGGAACGGACGAGCCGCTGCCGTCCGGCAACTGGCCGGTGATGGCGCCTTCAGCCGTGCCGTGGTCGCCGCAGAATCAGGTGCCGAAGGCGATGAACCGCGCCGACATGGACCTTGTGCGCGACCAGTTCGTCGCCTCGGCGGAGATGGCCGAGCGCTGCGGCTTCGACATGCTGGAGATCCATGCCGCGCATGGCTATCTGCTCTCCGCCTTCATCACGCCGCTGACCAACAGGCGCACCGACGACTATGGCGGCTCGCTGGAGAACCGCATGCGCTATCCGCTGGAGATCTTCCACGCGGTGCGCGCCGTGTGGCCGGCCGAAAAGCCTATCTCGGTGCGCATCTCGGCCAATGACTGGGTGGGCATCGAAGGCGTCACGCCGGCCGATGCGGTCGAGATCGCCAAGCTTCTGCATCAAACCGGCGTCGATCTCTGCGACGTCTCGGCCGGCCAGACCACGATCGCCGCGAAGCCGGTCTATGGCCGCATGTTCCAGACGCCGTTCTCCGACCGCATCCGCAACGAGGTCGGCATGGCGACGATGGCGGTCGGCAACATCTACGAGCCGGACCACGCCAACTCGATCCTGATGGCAGGACGCGCCGATCTGGTGGCGCTGGCCCGGCCGCATCTCAGCGATCCCTATTGGACGCTGCATGCGGCCGTCACCCTCGGCGACCGCGGCGTCAAATGGCCGGATCCTTATCTGCGCGGACGCGACCAGATCTACCGGCTGGCCGAACGCGAAGCGGCGGCAGGGCTGAAGGTATGAGCGCATTTATGTTTTCACGTCGGCGCCGCCCCTCATCCGCCTGCCGGCACCTTCTCCCCGTGAAGGACGGGAAGAAGGCACAAGCTCAAACGCTGGCGGCCCCCTCTCCCCGTCCTTCACGGGGAGAGGGTAAGGATGAGGCGCAGCGCCTTGCCTGGAGGACTGGCGCATGATTGCCGGCAAGCATGCGCTGGTCACCGGCGGCGGCTCCGGCGTCGGCCGTGCGATCGCACTGTCGCTGGCGGAAGCCGGCGTCGAGGTCACCATCTGTGGCCGCCGCAAGGCCGCGCTGAATGAAGTCGCGAAGGCAAACGACCGCATCTTCGGCATCGGCGCCGATGTCACCGACGAAGCCGACATGACGGCGCTGTACGAGAAGGCCGAGGCGGCGCGCGGTCCCTTCGAGATCGTCGTCGCCAATGCCGGGATGGCTGTCAGTGCGCCGGCGCACAAGACCTCCCTCGCCGACTGGCGGCGCTCGCTCGACGTCAACCTCACCGGCGCCTTCCTGGCGGTGCAGCCGGCGCTTGGCGGCATGCTGGCGCGGAAGACAGGCCGTATCGTTTTCATTGCCTCGACCGCCGGACTGAAGGGCTACGCGTATGTCGCGCCCTACGTAGCGGCCAAGCATGGCGTCGTCGGGCTGATGCGGGCGCTCGCAGCCGAGACCGCCAAGTCCGGCATCACCGTCAACGCCATCTGCCCGGGCTTCGTCGAAACCGACATGCTGGAGGACTCCATCCAGCGCATCATCGAGAAGACCGGCCGTTCCGCCGATGAGGCACGCGCGAGCCTTTCGGCTGCGAACCCGCAGGCACGTTTCATCCAGCCGGAAGAGGTCGCAGCGACGGTGCTCTGGCTCTGCAGCGATGCGGCGCGGTCGATCACCGGACAGGCGATCTCGGTCTCGGGAGGCGAGACATGGTAGCGGGACCGACGTCTATCGGGCCGGGCAAGGACAGGTTGCGGCTGTGGATCCGCCTGCTGCGTGCTTCGCGCACGATCGAGGCCGAGCTGCGCGAGCGGCTGAAGAAGGAGTTCGACACCACGCTGCCGCGCTTCGACGTGATGGCGGCGCTCTACCGCTCGCCGGAGGGCATGCTGATGAGCGACCTGTCGCGATTCCTGCTGGTGTCGAACGGTAACATCACCGGCATCGTCGACAGGCTGGTCTCCGAAGGGCTGGTGACGCGCGCGCGCCGCAACGGCGACCGCCGCACCTCGATGGTGCGGCTGACCGAAGAAGGTTCGAAGTCTTTCGCGGCAATCGCCGCGGCGCATGAGAACTGGGTCGGCGAGCTCCTCGGCACTGTCAGCGAGGACGAAGCGCGCCGGCTGACCGGCATGCTGAAATCGTTCCGCAGCAATTGGGAGGGACGCGAATGAGCGCCATGGCCAAGCTCAAGCCGAAGCACTTCCTCTGGGAGGTGGAAGGCAGGGTCGCGAAGGTCCGGCTCGACCGGCCGGAGCGCAAGAACCCGCTGACCTTCGACAGTTATGCGGAGCTGCGCGACACTTTTCGCGATCTCGCTTACGCCGATGATGTCGATGCCGTGGCGTTCCTGCCCAATGGCGGCAATTTCTGCTCGGGCGGCGATGTCCACGACATCATCGGACCCTTGGTCAAGATGGACATGAAGGCGCTGCTCTCCTTCACGCGCATGACCGGCGACTTCGTCAAAGCCATGCTGAATTGCGGCAAGCCGATCATCGCGGCGGTGGATGGCGTCGCCGTCGGCGCCGGCGCGATCATCGCCATGGCCTCCGACATCCGCATCGCGACGCCGGAAGCAAAGACCGCCTTCCTGTTCACCCGCGTCGGCCTTGCCGGGTGCGACATGGGCGCCTGCGCGATCTTGCCCCGCATCATCGGCCAGGGCCGCGCCGCCGAGCTGCTTTACACCGGCCGCACCATGAGCGCGGCCGAAGGCGAACGTTGGGGGTTTTACAATCGGCTGGTCGATGCGGCGGTGCTCGAGGCCGACGCGCTCGAGATGGCAGCTCGCATCGTCTCCGGCCCGACCTTCGCGCACGGCATCACCAAGACGCAGTTGAACCAGGAATGGTCGATGGGTCTCGACCAGGCGATCGAGGCGGAAGCGCAGGCACAGGCGATCTGCATGCAGACCGGCGATTTCGAGCGCGCCTACAAGGCGTTCGTGGCCAAGGAAAAGCCGGTGTTCGAGGGGAATTGAGATGAGCGCGATGCTGGATACGTTGGCAGGACAGAGGGGGGCGCCGTAAAGTGCAAACCTCGCAGAAGTGCGGAGGCACCGATGCCTGACCGTTCCTTCCTCAACTGGCCCTTCTTTGAAAACCGCCATCGCGAACTTGCCGAAAATCTCGACGCCTGGTGTGCCAAGAACCTGCCCGTCGATCACCACGATGTCGACGCGGCCTGCCGCAACCTCGTCTCCATGCTCGGCCGCGACGGCTGGCTGAAGCCGACGGCGCTCGATCCCGACAAGCCGGGGCCGCTCGACGTGCGCACGCTCTGCATCACGCGCGAGACACTCGCCCGCCATGACGGGCTCGCCGACTTCGCCTTCGCCATGCAGGGCCTTGGCACCGGCGCGATCTCGCTGTTCGGCACGCCGGAGCAGCAGCGCTGGCTGGAAAAGACGCGGGCGGGCCAGGCGATCACAGCCTTTGCGCTGTCGGAGCCGCGCTCGGGATCGGATGTCGCCAACATGGAAATGGCGGCTGTCCGCGACGGCGATTTCTACTTGCTCTCGGGCGAGAAGACCTGGATCTCCAATGGCGGCATTGCCGACGTATACATTGTTTTCGCCCGCACCGGCGAGGCGCCCGGCGCCAAGGGAATTTCCGCTTTGATCGTGCCTGCGGACACCAAAGGCCTTGGAATCGCCGAACGATTGGAAGTTATCGCCCCGCATCCACTCGCGCGGCTCTCCTTCGACAATGTGCGCGTTCCGGCTTCCGCCCTGATCGGCAAACCCGGCGACGGTTTTCGGATCGCCATGTCGGTGCTCGACGTCTTCCGCCCGACGGTGGGTGCCGCGGCGCTCGGCTTTGCTCGAAGAGCGTTGGACGAAAGCATCAAAAGGGTGTCCGAGCGAAAACTGTTCGGCGCGCCGATGGCCGAACTGCAGATGGTGCAGGGCCACATCGCCGACATGGCGCTGGATGTCGACGCCGCCGCCCTGCTCGTCTATCGCGCCGCCTGGACTAAGGATATGGGCGCCGCCCGCGTCACTCGCGAGGCGGCAATGGCCAAGCTGTTCTCCACGGACAAGGCGCAGGAAGTGATCGACAAGGCGGTGCAGCTGCATGGCGGCGACGGCGTGCGCAAGGGCCACATCGTCGAGAGCCTCTATCGCGAGATACGCGCGCTGCGCATCTATGAGGGCGCTTCCGACGTGCAGAAAGTGGTGATCGCCAGGCAAGTGATGGGAGCGGCGTGAGATCATGCTTGCGGACCGCATTTCACTTAAGGGAGGCTAGACATGCACACGATCCTGCAGCCGGAAGGCTGGGCCAAACCGATCGGCTATGCCAACGGCGTTGCCGCGCGTGGCCGGCTGGTCTTCATCGGCGGCCAGGTCGGCTGGAATGCCGAGTGCCGGTTCGAGACCGACGATTTCGTCGATCAGGTGCGCCAGACCCTCACCAATGTCGTCGCCGTTCTCGCCGAGGCCGGCGGGGAGCCGCAGCACATCACCTCGATGACCTGGTATTTTACCGACAAGGCCGAGTACCTCGCCAACCTCAAAGGGATCGGCGAATCCTACCGCGCCGTCATCGGCCGGCATTTTCCGGCGATGGCCGCCATGCAGGTGGTGGCGCTGGTCGAGGACCGGGCGAAGGTGGAGATACAGGCAATCGCAATTATTCCGGAGTGAGCCGGAGGCGCTACTGGCTTCTATTTCGCAATGGCCTGAAGCGGCGAAGGCGGCTACGCCAACTCGGCGCTGACGCTCGAGGGATCGTATCTGCCTTCCGTCCGTCAGCATGGCCGTGACAGTACGGCAACGGCCGCTTGGCTGCCGGCACAATTTGTGATCAGATGATCATACCCGCGTTGGCGGATATTCGCACATAAACTTTGCCGGCTCCCAAGGAAGCAAAAGCGTGGCTCTGGGCTTCGAACCAATATCGGGACGCATCACGGTCCAGGATGGCGTCTACCAGCAGCTTCGCCATGCCCTGATGGTCGGCAGCTTCGATCCCGGGCAGGTGCTGACCATCGCCTCGCTGGCGGAGGCTTTCGGCACCTCAAATATGCCGGTGCGCGAGGCATTGCGGCGGCTGGCGGCGGAGAACGCGCTGGAAATCTCGCAGAACGGCTCAGCCTGCGTGCCCGCGGTGACTCGAGCGCGGCTCGACGACCTCTGCCGAGCCCGGCTCGCCGTCGAGGGGCTGGCCGCCGAGCTTGGCGCGCCGCGCCTGACCGCAGCCGAGATCGGCTTGCTGCAAAGGGTTACTGACGACCAGCGGGCGATCGGCCGCGACGGCAGCATCTACGAGCTGATCGCCAAGAACCAGCAGTTCCACTTCACCATATACCGCGCCTCCGGCTCCGATGTGCTGTTTCAGCTGATCGAGACGCTGTGGCTGCGCTTCGGTCCGTACATGCGGCTGTTGTCCAACCATGTCGCGCCGCTGATGCGCGCCGGCACCATGGAGCCTTCGGGCCGGCACGCCGCGATCATAGCGGCCATCAAGGACAAGGATTTCACCCGCGCGCGCGACGAGGTGGTGGCCGATATCACGGCGACACAAGCGACTTTGCGGGCGATCTGTCCTGACGTGCCGGAGCCCAGACCGGTCGATTTTGCCGCTTTCGGAAGGGCGCCTTGATAGGCGGCCGCCGCAGAGTGGCTTTGAAGCCGCCTGGGCCAAGCTCCTGGACCAAGAGAACAGCCGGATTTTGAGGTGCTGACCCGCATTTCTTCAGCCGCGGCGCATTGATCCCTGTCCGTATTTGTGATCACATGATCACAGGGAGCGAGACAGCGAATGTCCGGCTATTTTCTCTATCATTCGATCGGCACCTTCCCCGGCAAGGCCGAGCGAATGGCCGCCTCGCTGACGGATTTCTCGAACATCTGGTCGGCGGAAGACGACGGTCAGTGGCCTGCCGCGCTTGCGGGGCGGCAACGCTTCATCGATGCCTGGAGGCGGCTGATCGAGGCGCCGCAAGGCACGCTGACCACGGCCGAGAATGTCACCGCCGCGCTCTATAGCCTGATCGGTGGCTTGCCGACGGAGCGGCTGGCGGGAAAGCGGCTGCTGGTCGCCGCCGACTGTTTTCCGAGCCTGCATTTCCTGCTGGCGGGCTTGGGAGAGCGTTTCGGCTTCACCCTCGACACCGTCCCATTGCGGCCTGGCGAGACCTGGGTT